>QIGM01000027.1 GCA_003230795.1 bacterium | reverse complement strand
ATATGAACTCTCACCTGCCGGATTTCGCTCATCCCAATAAACAAATTCCCGCATGGTTTGAAGAAATCGTTAAAAAAGCGGCCTCAAAAAAGCCAGAGGACCGCTTCCAGGATGCCTCAGAGTTTCTCTTAGCAATCGCCGAACACGCCGAGGAAACGGCAAGCAATGTTACTCGTCTCATGCGTCTGAGTGGTGTGAACGACACAAGCTGCGAGTCAGTCTATCGCATGCAAAGCGTTCACGCGGAAAACAACGAAGTTCAGTCGCCAGAAATTGAGGCCGGTGCCAATCAGAAGGCTGGCACTGGAAAGCGTATAGCGCAATGGGCCGGTGGTGCCGTCCTTCTCGTCGGACTCGGGATTGGTGCAACGAAATTCACACAAACAGACGTACCGGCAGAAGTCCCCAATATAGCTTTGGAAAGAATTGCCGAACTCGAAAAAGTAGCCGCCGAAGCGAAGGCCGAAAAGAAAGCAAAAGAAGATAAAGAGAAACTCACTCTCGCACTGAAGAGCGAACTCAATTCCTACGCCGCCGCAATTCCGATGGACATGATGGTGCTGCCAGAGGAGCGTAAGCCTAAGAAAAAGCCAGAAGCGAAAAAGCCCACAGTCGCGAATACTGGGCAGGCCGCGCCAGTTACGAACAACGAGCCTCGAGTACAGGTTGCCTCTGTCTCGACAAGAACACGCGCACCCAAAGGTAAAGATCTCTTAGGTGTCGCGAGAAAGGCTTATTCCGGTGACATGAAACCTATTGGAAGCGGTGGTCGCGCGCGAACACTCACGCTCGATATTGCGTTCAGCGGCAGTAACATTTCTGGCACAGCAACAATCAAAGGTTTGGGATCATTCGACGTAGTAGGAAAGAAAACTACTCGCGGCTACGACATGACACTAGTAGGTCGAGCAATAGAAGTTGTTCTAAACGGGGCCGAGAGAAAGGAAACTATTCGAGGCACCTACAGGATACCTAAGCAGAATAAGAACGGGTCCTGGAAAGCTTCACTTCTTCGCTAAGACTAATAGACCAGACTAGTAGGCTGCCAAATACTCCAAAAGCGATTCATCAAGAATCAGGTTAGTCAGCGCTTGGTGCATGGCCTTGCCGAGTGCACGCTGCACATCACGTTCGAGAAGTTCCGGACTAACTACTTCGTCAAATCCCTCGTAGACACCAGAATAAATACTCACTCCTCCAGGAGCTATAAGATCACCCACGACAACTGCTTCAGTAAGCACCTTGTCCTCAACAATCTCCGCATTCCAGCTCGTGATGCTCGTCTCTAAAATGAGCGGGGCTTCTTTTTCAAGAGAGATGCCACGAAGCCGAAGCGCCTTCTGCAGCACATAACGAACCACGATCTGAACATCACCCTGAGATTCTATCTCTTTCCCTTCGAACTCAAGCAGTACGGGATCGCTTCGGTCGTCTCTAATTTCTCCGAGACTCACTCGCGGCTTGTAATCGATGTCGAGTTTCGCTCCTTTCACTTTCACTATCGGAATCTGTGAAATCGAAATTCGCGGGTTCATCGGATCAAGCTCAGAGAGCTTTCTAGGCCCTTTGCCCGATGCACATGCAAATGCAGAGGAGGCTAGAATGAGCAGTAATATGATGCGGAGAGAAGATTGCGAGGGTAGTAACGACATGGCACTCTTAGGTTTCGCTCGTAGAATAGTTACAGTCTAGCTTTTCAGACATAAATGTAAGGTGATAGGGCTCGCTATACAATACACTCTTTCGGGACCTAGGTGCCGTAAAACTATTGCGACGAAAGGCTATTATTAATTTTCTCCCTAGAAGCATAGACAAATGCGTAGAATTCTCAGCTCCCTTTCCCTCGCTTTCTTTCTCGTGCTTCCAAGCGCTAAGGCTCAAGTCGATGTTCTCATTACACCGCCAGAGTCTGGTTCTATCATCGCGGTCCCGCCCGCTTGCACATCGGAAAAGAGAAGCAAAGCAGTCGCCGACACTGTCGCCGACACTGTGAGAGGTGACCTACTCCTAACCGGAGAGTACCGGGCAATTGGTCCTGAAGAGTATCCTGCTCCACTTGGCGCTTGCAAAGAGCAAGACGGTGGCCCATTCGATGCCTCTCTTAATGCACTCGGATTACATTTTCTTGTTGCTGGTAAGGTTCGTGCCTCAGACGATCGAGGGTCCAACTTTGTCTACGACTTGTTTCTCTTCGACGCAAAGCAGGAGAAAGCTATCCTTGGAAAGCGCTACCAGGGGTCGGCTCGAGATGCTGATGATATCGGGCACCGATTTGCTAATGAGATTATTCGAACCTTTACAGGTCAAGCCGGCGCCTTCGGCAGTCAGATCGTGTTTGTCTCTAAGTCAGGAGAAAGTGCCCGGCTAATGAGCCTTCGACTAGGCGGCAACAAAGGAAAACAGATTACAAGAAAAAAGGGCTCTCCAAGCAGCCCCACCTGGTCACCAGACGGAAAGAAAATTCTATTTACGAATTTAAAAGGTAGCGAAGGCGACCTCTTTAGTGTTTCTAGTCGCGGCGGAAAGGCAAAACAGATTACGTTTTTAGCAGGCCTCGAAACTCACGCCTCCTATGCCCCAAACGGCAAATCCGTTGTTAGTTCTGTTGAAATCTCTGGAACTAAAAGCCTTGCGGTGTTTAATCTACGCGGGCGATTAACTCAGAAACTTACTGAATCTACTGCCCTAGATGCAACACCTGCCTGGTCACCTGACGGCCAAACCATCGCATTTAGCTCGAACGCGGACAGCAAAAACAAAGCACTCTACCTCATCGCGGCAGAGGGAGGTCTTCCGAGAAAGTTTTTTCAGAAGGCTGGCAGCGACTGCGAACAACCCGCGTGGTCAGCCAGTGGCGAGGCCATAGTTTTTGTTTGTTCTATTTCTGGCAGTCGCCAGTTGTTTATTAAGCGACTGAGTAAAGATGAGCCAGTCCAACTAACGTTTCAAGGAGACAGCTCAAGCCCTAGCTGGTCACCAAACGAACAATTTATCGTCTACAGCCGCACGCTGAAAGGCTCTTCGAATATTGCAATTTATTCTCTCAAAGCGCTTAAGACTTTCGTCCTTGAGACAGATACCGTCGATACTGATCCTTCCTGGAGCCCACTTTACTAGAGAGCTTACCAAACGACCAAATTGGCTCCCCAAGTAAACCCGGCACCAAAGGCAAGCGTGAGTAGCAGATCGCCTCTTTTCAATCGGCCTTCTTCTTCCGCCTCAGAAAGAGCGATCGGAATCGTCGCTGAAGTCGTATTTCCATACTTCTGTATGTTATTAAAAACCTGCTCTTCTCGAAAACCAAGACGTTCACGAACTGCTTCATTGATCCGTAAATTCGCTTGATGTGGCACAATCAGCGCAATGTCGTCTGGGGTAAGTGAGTTACGCTGGAGAATCTCTGTTGCAGCCTCACACATACGAATAACCGCGTTTTTAAACACTTGGCGTCCATCCATATGCGGTCGCCAGCGTCTCTCATCGAAGTCTTCTTGCGTAATAAAGCCAGTCGTAGACGTGCCTGGTGTTCGCACGCAAAGCACCTCGGCTCCTTGACCATCGCTTCCTAAATACGAATCAATTATTCCGCGACGAGCCAGCAAGTCGGTAGAATCGTCTGTCTCCTCGGCACGAAGCAGTAAGGCCCCAGCACCATCACCAAAAAGAACGGCTGTATCACGACCCCTCGTAGAAAAATCGAGAACGGGAGATTGGACTTCTGCGCATACGAGCAATAGGCACTTGCTCTGACCAGAGCGAATAAAGGCATCAGCCGCAGAAAGGCCATACACTAAGCCACTACACTGTACGCGAATATCAAGTGCTGGAATTGTCTTCAGGCCGAGTCCCGATTGAATCATTGGTCCAATGCCTGGAAAGTAGAAATCAGGTGAGAGGGTGGCTGCAAGTAAAAAGTCCACGTCCTCGGTAGAGGTCTTCGTTTTCTCCAGCACCCGCCTCGCAGACTCAAGAGCCAAATGTGAAGTTGGTGTCGGTTGATCGACAAAGCGGCGCTCTTCGATACCAGTACGATCGAGAATCCACTGCTCGCTCGTATCCATCATGGTAGTTAGGTCGGCATTGGTAACACGACGTTCAGGTACGTAGTGCGAGACTCCTTCAACGACAGTTCTAAGAGACATGCGTTCTCTCCAAGTGAAGCTCTTTACGGGACAGTTGAGGCCGCCTCTTCTACTACAGAGGTCGCACCATAATGCAGCAGTAAGTTCTCTACATCCTGCAAGCCTTTCTCATTCGCCGACTGGAGCGGCGTCATGCCATCTACATCAACTGCATTCAAATCCGCCCCCCGCTCAATGAGAAAGTTTACCATGGGTAAGCAGTTTTCTCTAACGGCCCAAGCGAGAGCGGAGGTTCCCGAAGAATCACGCTCGTTCGGATCAAGACCTTCCGGTGGCATTTTTTGTGCCTTCTCAAAGTCACAACGCTGCGCCACACCTACTAAAGTCGACGGTTTCATTTCCACACCGTACAAACTTCTTTCAAAGTCACTTAGCCGCTGAAGAATAGTCTCGTAGGAAAGAAAAGTTATTCCCAAAATCAATAGTACGGCGAGTGAGGTGACGCGACGCTGACTGGTTCGGACAGGCACACTACCCGCAACGTCAGTCAACTCCCCAGTAGAGAGAGGTGTCTCACTGGCCTCGTCGATCATTGACCATGGTTCCGGCTTCGAGCTAGTCGCTGCATCGTCAGTCTCAGCCAAAGCCTCAGCTGCAAGGTCATCAAGGTGCTGCCGCTTAAGCTCAGCTGTGGGGATACGAACACCGGTCTGGTACCCCAGCGTTACTAAGTCCTGAAGAAAAGCGCGCGCGCTTTGGTATCGCTTACTCGAATCCGAATGCATCGCCTTGAGTATCATTTTACTCAAAACAATTGGACAATCTGCTCTTATTTCGTGAGGCGGCACTGCTGATTTATTGAACTTCGAGTCAATTACCTCAAGCACTCCAGCCCCTCGATGAGGAAGTAATCCTGTAACCAGTTCGTAGCCGATAACACCAAGACTATAAATATCCCCCAGAGGATTTACCGTACCGTCGGCAAGATACTCTGGGCTCATATATTCGACCGTACCAAGAAGCGCACCATGTTCGGTAAGTTTTTTACCGTCTAGACTTTTCGCAATACCAAAGTCCATGATCTTGATTTCACCGCTTTTAGCAAGCATCACATTCTCAGGCTTTAGATCCCGATGAATAATTCCAGTACTATGGATCGCTTGCACCCCTCGACACATCTCCATCATGCAATTCACGACGTTGGGTATGTCAATCGCTTCCTTGCTCGAAAGAATGCCGGCGAGATCCTCTCCGTCAACAAACTCCATCGTATAGGCAACGAGATTATCTTCCTCAAAGTAATCGAAAGGCTGAACTACATTTCTATGGACTGCTTTATAGGCGGCAATAATTTCATTGCGAAAGCGTTGAACGCCAACTCGATCCTTCGCTAATTCTTCAAAGAGAATCTTCATCGCCACTAGTCGGCCTTCAGACCGCTGGTCTTTACAGCAATAGACAACTCCCATACTACCGGTGCCCAAAGCTCGAACAACTTCGTAGCGTTGGTTTAGTATGCATCCTACCGGAATGTTGAGAGCTTCTTTTTCGCTCATAGAAAAATCACTAATTGATCAATTGCTTCGCTGCTTTCACTCGCAGCATTGGAGTGCCTTTGAGATGTTATCTCGCAAAGTCGCAAGCTGAACAAGCATTGGTAATGACGTTGATTGCGTCGTCGATATGTCCTAAAACCTCCGAATGATAAGAGCATTTTTTTCGGCAGGCAGGAGCACAACTCCTCACCTCCTTCTCCATCTGTTTTGGGCCGTACTTTGGCTTGGCCTATGGCTGAGCATTTGGGTAATTCGTCATCAGCACGCCGAAATGCTCACCCTGGAGTCCCTAGCCGTCACACCTGTCGGTGGTGCCCTAATTGCAGCAAGCCTTCTGCTTTTCTTTGCTGCCTACTTCAAGGCTCACTGCTTCAGTCTTCCATTTATCTTATCGATGCATGTGCTCGCGGCCTTAATACTAATAGACACACCACCACTGCTCTCTAGTGACGTATACCTTTACGCGGCGCGAGGACGTCTTCTCAGCTTCTACGGCCTCAATCCCTATATCTATCCGCCTAATACAATATGGTTTGACCCGATAATTGCTCATGTCTACCCAGGCTGGCTTGAGCAGGTGCAACCCTATGGACCGATGTGGAGTAGCATTTCGGCACTCCTTTGCCGTTTGGCGGGCAATGACATCGAACAAACTGTACGTTTTTTCCAGATTTTTGGGTTTTTCGGTTCTCTCACATGCCTCTGGGCTGGGTATCAAATGAGCGTCGCTCGTTGTCAAAACGAGCCCAATCCCGCTCGGCTTCGAAGACACTTCTACCTTATCGCCGCAAATCCTTTACTCCTGATTGAGGCAGTCAATAATGCGCATAACGACGTTTGGATGCTTGGCTTTGTCTTGCTTGCGCTGCAATCGGTAGCTCGTCGCAACTACAAGCTTCTTGTTTGCTATCTCGTTCTTGCCAGTTTGATCAAAGCTCCGGCCTTGGTGCTACTACCAATTGCTCTCGTATTTCTAGTTCGCCTACCAAAAACAAAGACGCCATCGCTTCTCTACACCCTAGGGCTGCCAATCCTCGTCGCTATTCTCATCATTTATCCCTTCACTGATTCTCTGCAAACCCTCGACGGCATGCGTTTAGTCACTGGCATCGACAAACAATTCGCAGCCTTTCTTGGAACACCAATAGTGTTTGCCTACTATCTCTGGCGAGTGAGTGGATACGAAATGATCTCAGCAGAAGGCGCCCTGCTACTCGGACGTTGCTTGTTTCTTTTTGCCTACATCTTCCTATTATTTGAACGAAAACTAGGGATACACCATAAATGCGAGCTAGCTTTGAG
>QIGM01000409.1 GCA_003230795.1 bacterium | reverse complement strand
GGACCCTCTGTAGGAGACAAAGACTAAGCGTTCAGAAATACTGCCAAATACGATTAGTATTTGTCCATTCGTACTAGCAAAAGATCTACAATGTTAATGACCCGATCGTACAGAATCTCCATACCCACCTGAACGCTTACATTGATTTAATACAACCCTTACTTTGGTCTTAGCCTTCAGTGGAAAAAACCCTAATCGGGTTTTTGCTGTGTTTTGATGACTATCCTCTTTATCTCCTACGGAGGGTCCGTATCAGTCGCCACGGAGGCTCTTCATCCTAGATGAGTAGTCATTCTAAGCAGTACTGTCATCCCCTCATTGACGGAGAAGCCTGCGTGGCGCCTGAACGTTCCCCCCTGAAAGGGGACAAAGACCAAGCGTTCAGAAAACACTGCCAAATGCGATTAGCATTTGTCGGCTCCGCACTGGCAATCGACCTACAACGTTATAGGCGCGACCAAATACCAATTTACCAACCTAATGAACGCTTGGTACAAAAGCTGCTTTATCCCCTCTAGTTAGTAGAGGAGGATATTATGACATCGATTTTCAGTACGGATTATCAGCAGCTTCTAAAGCGCATAGAATCCAAGCATACGAGCCCTAATCAAGGGGCTGAGCAGGCCAATTCTAAGCCTGAACCCTTCGCACGCATACTCGCTGACATCGAAAAAAATGCCAATAACCCTAGTGAAACCAAGGCACTAGCTAAAGCAGCAGCCGAGCCTGAAATGACAGCTCCGGTGCTCACTAATCTCCAAGCTGAAGAACCGGTCTACTCACGCGCCAGACTGGCAGATTACGCTAATTCTACAGCAACGTCGGATTCGCAAAGTGTCAAAGAGGAGGCTGGCAGCGTCAAAGGCCTGCCACCAAGCCCTTTGCTTCCAACTCCGGCAGCCGCTCCTGAGGTACCTCAGATAATCAGCGCCAGAATAGTCCAGACAGCAGAATCGGTAAAAACAGTTGCTCAGGGCCCCGCTACACCTCTTGACGGTATAAAAGACATTGTTACTACCGCCGGGAAGTTTCATGGGGTCGATCCCAGCCTAACCCTTGCTGTGGCTCAAGCGGAATCCTCGTTCAGACCAGATGCAGTTAGTACAGACGGGCATGAGTCTAAGGGCGTCTTTCAGCTTCTCGATTCTACCGCCAAAGAGATGATGGAGTTCTCAAAGACTAACGAAGAATACGATCCTTTTGATGCAGGAATGAATTCCTTTCTTGGAGTCGGTTATCTACGGCGGCTCCTGGACATGTTTAGTGAGCCAACTTCTCTAAGTTCTCGCACCTCAACAATACCGGCAAAAGACGCGGGTGAGTTGGAAAAGTTTGCCGTCGCGGCATTTAATGCCGGGCAAGGAAGAGTCGCGCGCGCTCAAGCTCAGGCGCTTTCAATGGGAAGAGATCCTAGCGTGTTTTCCTCAGTCGAATCACTTTTGCCAACAAGTACGCAGGAATACGTAGCGCGGGTCCAAGATAAGAGGGTCGATTTCGCAAAAGAAATCGACTTGGAATGGAAGGTGTAAGGAGGTTGGTCTCAAGTTGGCACGGCATCTGCTTAGTGTAGAGCTTGAGCAGTAGTGAGTAGTTCCCGTTCGCAGTCGCTGGGAACATACAGTGCAGTAAGACAATGAGCAGTAGGCAGTATGAAGCAGTATTACGGTAACGAAAGTGCCGTCTCAGATGAGTGTAATGTTCAGGGTTAAGTCCCCCGGAGTCGTAGCGGAGAAGTCGTATAGCGATTTAACACTTACTCGACTTCGGTCGGTTGCCTTTAGAAGAGCAAGCAGCAGGGAACGGATGAGCTGATCTCTCGAAGGTATAACACTACACAGATCGCAAAGGAGGCGGTGGAATAAGGTTGTCACGGAGGGTGTTCCATAATGGGCATTAATATTAGGACAAACGTTGAGTCGATTCGGGCCCAGCGTGATTTGAATGCAACTACTGGACGTTTGAGAACGGCGTATGCACGTCTTTCTTCAGGGTTGCGTATTACCAAGGCTGCAGATGATGCGGCTGGATTGGCGATTGCAGAACAGTTACGGGCGGATTCTCGAATTGCGAGTGTTGCGATTCGAAATGCGAACGATGGTATTTCAATCATTGCTATTACAGATGGTGCGATGAACGAAATTACCAGTGCACTTATTCGAATGGCTGAACTAGCTGAACAGTCCGCAAACGGTGTTTTTAGTAACGTCCAGCGTTCTGCGCTGCAGTTGGAGTTCACCGCGATATCGAGTGAAGTTCAACGTATTGCTGAAACAACGAGTTTCAACGGTCTTCCGCTACTAGTTGGCGGGGGTGATGTTACATTCCAGGTAGGTTTTGATGGTCAATCAAACTCTCAAATTTCCTATACTGGTGTTGCGGCAAACCTTGAATCGATTGGATTAGCGGCAGTTGGAACGACCAATGTGTCTTTCTCGATTAGTGATGCGACAGCAGTGCTTTCGCAAGTTGCAGCTCGGTCAGCGCTTGACGCGGTCCAGGTAGCAATTGACTCGCTTACGAGAAACAGAGGAACGCTTGGTGCGGCTGAAAGTCGACTCAACATCACTATTCAGAACTTGCAAGTAGCTCGGGAGAACTTCCAGGCTGCAGAAAGTCGAATTCGTGACGTTGATGTGGCTCAGGAAGCAGCTGAACTTACCCGACTGAATATTCTTCAGCAGGCAGCTGCCTCGATTCTCGCGCAGGCGAACCAGCAGCCACAGCTAGCCCTAAGTTTACTCCAGTAAACTAGGCGCTAAAGCGGCTCTCAATAACGAGCAAATTTCACCAAACGTAGGTGATGTGAGGATCGGTATTGGGAGTCGCTTTGCTGTGGTCGAAAATCCCATATCTCGGGCCTTGGCTTTACGAGACGGAGTTTCCGGTCCATTCTTCGATTAGATGACCCTTACCGAAAAGATTGTCGTCAATCACGAGCCAAGCCGATCCATTCCACGCTAGTCGAATCCAGATATCAATGTCATCCTTAGAATCGTCTTTTTTTAGCGTGATTTCTGCGAAGTCATCGTCTATTTCAACGTCGCTAATACCGAGGCCGAATAAGGGGTGATTTGTGGCACCAAATTTCTTATTCAGCGCTCGAACCTGGGCGGAGTAATCGGTTTTCTTAAACCCGTTCTTTGACTTCTTAAGATAGACGTTCCAGTTCACGAGGGAATTTAAATGCCGAAGTTCCACCCGGGCGATTTGGCGCAAATAATTAGCAGCGACTGAGACAACGGTAGCTTTGAGGATCATGCTCTTCTCTTTCTTTGCGAAGGGGCTGCAAGCAACGCTCATTGTGAGAAGAGAGACCACAAGGAGGCATGAGAGCATGCGTCGTCGAGACTGCCGAGGTTTACTATCTAGCTTTTGTGTTTTCATGGCGCCTTTTGTCTCGGAACTGGCTTTATTGCTTTTATCGGGCTTCAGACTACAAGGAATACAGCCTACTGCAAAAGAAATTTCCGACAGCTCCGACAGCAAGGAGTGCAATACGACCGCTACCTTTAGACCACTATCCGCCGCCCTGCTTAAGGGACTTATAGGCACTTTCGGCCTCTAGGCGCTTGTCTTTGGCCCGACGATAGGCTTCTTCGGCTTCTTCTCGTTTAGCTTTCGCTGCCAAATATGAGTCTTCGAGTTCAGCCCTTTTTTGCTGGCTGCGATCATAGGCTTCTTCTAGTTCGCGTACCTCTCCCTTCGCCTGGTCGTAGGCTTTCTCAAATTTTTGCCGTTGAGTCTTGAGTACTTGGTAGCTTGATTGAAGTTCGCTCAAATCCTTTAACAGTCGGGACTTGGGCGTTGTGAGAAGTCGTGGATCTGAGAGTTCAATTTGCGAAATCTCGTCCATGCGCTGCTGATGATGTTGCAGCGCATGCGTTGTT
>QIGM01000331.1 GCA_003230795.1 bacterium | reverse complement strand
AAATTCGATAACTCCACCACGTCATCGTCATAAACAATCACTTGCAAACGAATCTGCTTGGGCCAATCTTTTAGTAATCCCCAAAGCGCTGAGGCTGCCAGGCCTCCGGCTCCAATCATTACTATTCGAATCGGCTTAGAATCCTCTTCCTGCTCTTCCCACTGTATCATAGTCTTTCTTTGTATAGCCTTCTAGAAGACAAAAACCCACCAGAGAAAAAACCAAAAAAAAGATGAGAATGCTTAAAAGCGTTCTCATCTCCTTGGATTCCCGCCTCTCTCCTGACGAACAACCCATTACAAAAGGCATTGTCAGAAGAGAAGAGGGGGGTATGACTCAGAATCTAATAAGGCGCTTGCCCTATTAGCTGAGCGCAGCTGGTGTTGTTTGCCCAGCTTCTACAGTCGCTGCTGCAGCATTCTCTTGAGCTGCTTCAGTTGCATCTGAGATGCCTAACTCTCTCGCTCTATCGCAAAGATTCTCAAGCGATACACCGCGTAGAGTTGACTGAAAAGATCCTTCAATCTCCGACCAAACTACTTCGATAAGCTCAGCTAGCGCTGGGGCATCGGTTCGTTGATCTTCTTGAAGCTTCGGACGTAGTGCCCGCATAACTTCTTCTAGACGAATGTCCTTTGGTTCCTTGGCTAGTGAGTAACCACCTCTTGGACCACGCTTTCCAATTACAACCTCAGCTTGACGAAGTTTTGCAAAAATCTGTTCAAGAAAGCGCTGAGGAATTTTTTGACGCTTAGCGATTTGTCTTACCTGTGCAGGTCCGCCACTCAGGTTGTAGGCCAAATCGACCAGAGCCATAATTCCGTACTGTTCTTCTCTCGAAAGCTTAACTGCCATAGTAGCTTATCCCCCCGAATCCAACTTAAATCTGATGAACATTTTGATTAAATAATTCGTTTCTAGAGGTCAGGAATATTCTAGCACTAATGCTATAGATGAATACTTGCTAACCTGTTCAAAACTTACAGCAAAAGCAGATATCTGCCTCGCCCACGCAAACTATCTGAGGATTTAACTCGTCTAATGGTAAAAAAGCAAATAGGCGGGTTAACAAAAATTTAAGTCACCGATATGTATGGATAAATAAATCGGAGCGGAAGCAGCTGGCGACAATTCCGGCACATCAAGTCCGTAAAATGCGAGTTATTAAGGCTTAGTGTAGCGGTAAGACTATTCAGCAGTAACGACCGCAACTAGCCTATTCGGCCGATCGAGCTTCAGAATTCGGTGCTTCATGCCACTTTCGTACTTCACTTGAAGCAGTAGTTCGTTATCGCCACGTCGCGATAAATTGGCATCTAGAGTGCCTTCACTACAGTTAGAGATAAGCTCTCCAACTTTTCCTTCTTTTAGAGTCGTGTCCTTGTCTAACTGCAGCAATATCGCAAGGGTATTTTGATTGGAAGTGACTGCCGAACTGTCCGCATTATCTACCTCACTCAACACTCTATAATTGGGCGCATTCTTGAGCGTGAGAGAAACAAAATGAAAGTCCGTTGACTTGTTACAGATCATACGAAGAAACGCAGGAGGCCTTAGTGATTTTGTGACAGAGCCCTCATTTACATCGCTAGCGACAAGCGGTGAGTCGGCTGAAGGTTTATCCGCTGTGGGATCGTTTCGGACTAGGCCCAAGAGTTCTGTTTGGAGTGGCACGTCCTCCTGGATTACGACTCCTTGCGGCATCGATGGCTGGAGGTCGTCTAGCTTGGGAATTTTCTCCACGGGTATCTGTCTTGAGGTGATATACTGAAGCAACTCTGGTTCGTCGGCGAAATAGCGCTGAACCGACTTCTGCGCATGTTTGCCGGGATCCGTATCAGCGTAGGTGCCGATAAGTCTCTTAAAACGATGCGCAGCAGAACGTTTTTGACCTTGCTTGAAGTAAAATTTGGCGACTGAGGACTCATGCAAGGCAAGCTGCTCCCGACAGGCGACGATACCTCTACGGCCAAGCGCGCTAAATGAACTACTGGGATAGAGTTCGATTAAGGATTGATAGTGTTTAATCGCAGTTCGAAGAGGTGACTGATCATTTGCTGCCCCGCGATACTGAAGACGGTACGTCTCCGCAACTTGCAGCATTACATAGGGCACAGCTTCATGTTTTGGTCGAAGTCTTAGAAAGTCTTGATAGCTCTCTAAGGCTTCAGGGTAACTGCCAAGCTGAAATTCGGCGTCGGCGGATTTCAGTTCTGCGAAGGATGAGTAATAGCTCGAAGGATATTTCTTTTGAAGATTTGAGAAGTTGGTCTTTGCGACGTTATACAGACCCTTGTCGTAGGCTTGCATCGCTTCGTCGAGCAACTCAAGTTCTTCACTTAGATTCGGAATCGCATCGATGTCAGCCGTCTCGTCTGCGGGCTCGTCTGCCATCTCGTCTGCGGGAGTATCAAACTCTGGATCGTATTCGCTAACAGGATTACCAACAGGATTACCAACAGGATTAACGGTGTCTTTCTTTGACTTCGAGGATGAGCAGCTTAGAGCAAGAAACGAGCAAGTGGTAAGTGCGCATATCAGGACGAGCAAGCGGGGATTCAACCGTGCTGGCCATAACTGAGCTGCTAGAACCTGAGCAGACCGTAACTGAGAATGCTTTATAAGGGGAAGTGAATGAACAGAAGTTGAACTACTCAATATAGGGATTCCGGCTGATTCAATAAGGGGTTAAAAACGCATTAGTTCTCAGCCTATAACTTAATCCAGGCGCTCGCATTAGCAATGGCGATTCGCAAAATCCTAATCTGATTAGGCTACGCCATATCCCATATTATAACGTCAGCAGTAGATAGCACGCTCAATGCTTAGAATCACTAAACGCTGAAATCCTTCTAACGCAAGACAGTATATCTAAGGAGTGGAGGAAACCTTAACCGCCTCTTTGAGCCCCGAACCTGCACGAAAAGCCGCGACATATTGCTCAGCAATCTGCATTGGCTCATGCGTTTTTGGATTTCTGGCTACTGTGGCCTTTCGTCTACGGCGTTCGAAGGTTCCAAACCCAGAAATCGTAATTTTTTCGCCCGCTGCTACCTGTTCCTTAATTAGGTCAGTAATGGAACGTAAAATTCTATCTGCGTCTTTCGGCGAAAGTCCTGTTCGCTCGGCGACCTCAACTACAAGTTCAGATCTCGTCATCGGCTCACCCTTCTGAATTATGTGAGTTAGTAGCTAGGCACACCATCAGAATTACCGACGTATGAGAGTGAGCTGAGACTACCGCTTTCCTACTTTAATAACCCAAACAAAGCAGACGGTTTACGCCTAATTTGATCGACTAGTCGCACAGTGAGAAGCGACACCTATTAACTTAACTTCAAATCCCATAGTACTAATATCATAGTACTTTCGCGCAGATTCGATGAAGAAGCCGCAATCTTAGCCTTAATCGCGGCGGATCTGCCCGAATGCATTATACAACAGAACTACACCAAGATTTGTCGCTAAGATACCTAAAATAACCTAAATAAAGCCGCTAAGGGAGACTAAGCCATCTCGTTTTCAGTGATTACCGCAAGCGAATAAGTAAAAAATATAATCGCTGTACCACCGAAAATCCTTGCGATGCCTTGAGGCTACTAGGATAAGATTGGTGCCGCAAGAAAAATTACAAATTTTTCCTTTATAACCGAATAGTTGTGATAGTCATCGGGGAAGAGAAAATCTCGGCAGCTTGGGATATAGCGACAATTCTTTGATTTTATAACGCCCCCTGCTCTAGCCTCAGCCTTCAATGGAGAAAAACCTGATCGGTTTTTCCCGTGTCTTGATGACTATCCCTATGTCTCCTACCGGAGGGTCCGTTCAGTCGCCACGGCAATGTCATTGAGTTAAGAATCTTCTTGTACCCTTTTGGAAAAGTCTCTAT
>QIGM01000402.1 GCA_003230795.1 bacterium | reverse complement strand
GCCATACATCCGTTTCAGGATGGAAATGGGCGTATTGGAAGAGGCCTATTTTTATTGGCTCTCTTGCAAAGTCCCGACGAAAGCCTTCGCGCCCTTGCTCCTTACCTTCCTATTGATCGAGATATAGAGAGGCAGCGAGAAGATTACTACATAGTCCTTAGACGCTGTTCCGGTGGTAAATTTCATCCCGATCCTAGCCGCTACGACTATGAATCATTTCTGCGTTTCATGACAAAGGTAACTACAAAAGCATTTGATGATTTTGATTTTTACCAAAAGCGCCACTCAACGCTTCACGATTTTTCGCCATCAGCACTTACCGTATTGAAAGCATTCAAAGAGCAACCTGAAGTTCGACTTCAAAGTAAGGATATCGTCGAAGAAACTGGACTTGCCCGAGCAACCGTTGCCGTGGCACTAAAAGCCCTCACTGAAGAAGGATTTATTCAGCGTAGAGGCAAAGGAGCGGGGGTAAGATATCAACTTTTGTTTTAGCACCCGCTAAACGAGAAAACGGTCGGCAGAACACTTTACGGTGTCAGGCAGAAAACAGCATGACTTGCCGCTTATCTTTGCTACGTATAGTTAAAAACCGAACACTCGTTCTCAAGGCAATTGCCACCAGGGAGCGAGGTACCCACACGCGGCGATGGGCAGCACTATCCCCATGTCTATCAAAAAGCCTGCATAGCGTTGGGAAGCCAGATTCCCATATTCCTAGAATGTACCCTTACGCACACATAGCACCTAACCCGGGCTAATTAACCAAGGTTCTTACTCTTTTTTTTTACGCCCCGACACGCCTGCAGTTGGCGAATTTATTGCATTGTAGGAAGAAGGTTTGAAGTCCTGCTTTCGAGCGGTTGAAAGTTAGGATTGCCATTTCGGCATTTGTTGTGAGTTAGGTTTTTAACGGGGTTGTAATCGTGAATTGCCAAAAAGTTGTTTCCGCGCTGATAGTTGCGCTTCTTTTCTTTATATTTCTTCCTTCTGCAAGTTTCGCTCAGACTGTGCAGGTGGTTTCCCCTGCTAATGATGTCGTACATCAGGAGGCTGACGATTACTTTAGTGTCGAGCAAGACAATCCGCGTGATGGAACGCAGGAGAATAACATTGGCGCTTGGCACGAGAACTTAGAGGCCTCTTCAGTTAGAGTTGAAGACGGCTTATTTAAAGCCACTCTAAGTGGTCCAGGCGGTTACGTAATGCCGCTCTTCCCTGGTTTTAAAGACAACCTCTTTCCTACCTCTTTAGCGGGAACGAGAGATTGGTCTGACCATGGAATTACGAACAAAGTTAACGCTTCTAAGTACAAAGTTCTCTCCTATAAGCTTAAGCACTCCTCGCGAGGCAACTTCGCTATCTACTGGGAGAACGACGAGTCTCAGCCTCAATTTCTAACCAATGGAACAAAAGTCCGCTCAACTAACGACGGAATCTTCAACAACCAAGGTTTTCGCTCTCACCCGAACAATGAGTTTGTTCTCTATAACTACGACCTTACTGATACCAGCAACTTCGGTAGTAACGCCGGGAACTGGGATGGAGAGGTGTTCGCTCTTCGCATCGATCCTTCACAGGGTGCGCAGGCAGGTGCTACATTTGAAGTTGATTGGGTTCGCCTAGTCCCAGAAGCTGATAGCGCAAGAACACTGACTGTCAGCACTGACGTCGCTGGTTTTGCATCAGCACCAGAAGTTAGACTCTACGCTGATAACAACCAGTCTGGATTTAACGGATTTCTCGTAAGTTCATTTCAGCAGGTGCAGTCAACAACCGACGGACGTCTAAACTTTTCGGTGAACACAGGTATTTTTCCTCCTGGAACATACTACTTCTACACCGAGGCTCAAACTCGTGGAGCAGTAGAAGCGGCAGACGGAGCAATTGTTCGTTCCGGCTACACAGCTAAGCTTACCGTCACCGCAAAGCCTCGCGTCTATGTGAAGTCGCCTGACTATGACACTGGACGAGATTACGCCGTAGAATCTCGAAGCGGCGACGCTTGGGACATGGACGGTAGCCTTGACGGAAATGGTGATGTTGCCAACCTCGCTAACTGTGAAGCAAATGGTCGCGCACCAGTATTCTGCGACAGACCGTTTCAGCGTTTTAGTCAGGCGTCTTTTCCAGACAGAAGCAATGCGCTTCGCGGCGGGAAGACATTCCGAATACTCGCTGACCCACCAGCAGATGGTGCGACAGAAAGTGATGTGCAAGTTGCAATGCGTATCCCTTCAAACAACCCAATCGACCCAGACCTTTATCCTTACCTAGTGTTTAGAATGGAAATCGACCCAACTGATTACCCTTCTCCTTCCGCGCAAGTGGAAAAGGGATGGGTGGCGAGAGTGGTTCCTTGGAACTCTGATGTGGTCGCTGACGGCGGACAGTATAAGGCTGGACGAGTGTGGAAGGGAATGCAGACATATGTGCAGGATCTTCGCGACCCGAACGTTCCAGAAGACTCTCTTAATGGAAGATCTACTCGCTGGACTGAGTTTAGCCGAGTAAGAAATTTTCGTCTTGACCCAGGTGAGTTCACCGAAGTCGCGACATTCCTTGAGCTCGATTACATGGCTCTCTACTCTGAGAACTTTACAACCGACGGTCAGTACACCATTACCTTTGAGGTTTCGGACCCTGATAGCTCAACTGTGAACGCTGCGATTTTCCGTGACTCCGATAACTCAGGATTCAACGGAACTCAAATCGGCACTATGAATAGTCTAGCTGCAGGATCTCATTCCTTTACTTGGGACGGAGCAGGAGTTAGTGACGGCGACCAAGTGTGGTTCTATATCCAAGTAACTGATGGCGACGGAAACGTTAGCCAGCGTTACTCTCAGGTGCATGTAAATAAAGGTGCCTTTGTTGCAGCTCCAACACCAAGATCTGTTAGAACTCGCTTCGATACGGATGGAGATGGTAAAGATGACCTCATCGTCCGAGGTGAGCGATTTGGCTTTGCCTTTAATTTCGTTCTTGGCACCACCGCTGGATTTTCCGAGCAGCAGATTGGAGTCTCAAGCGCACCAGTTGTTGTCGGCGATTTCGACGGAGACAACCGCGGTGACGTAACAATTCTAACCGATGTTGCAGGCACCTTGTTCTGGCACGTAGAATTCAGTAGCGGCGCAGCCGCGGTTGATGTGCCTTGGGGTGTTACTGGTGATAAGCCGGTGATTGGTGATTACGATGGTGATGGACTTGACGATATTGCTGTCTTCCGTGACTCAGAAGGCTCTTACTATGTGCTCTTCTCAAGCGGTGGCGGAATCAAAATGACCTGGGGAGCCCCAGGAGATAAGCCAGTCGCTGCAGATTACGACGGAGACGGAAAAACCGACTACGCTGTATGGCGCCCATCTGAGGGTAACTGGTACGTTGTTAACTCTGGCGACGGTTCGGTTACAGTAAGACAGTGGGGACTCAATGGCGATATTCCAATGCCAGGAGACTTCACCAACGACGGTAAAACAGACTTCGCCGTATGGAGAGAAGCGACTGGGACTTGGTATATCTCAGACGTCACCGACGCGAGCAACACTGAGGTGATTCCTTGGGGTCTTCCTGGAGATGTCCCCTTCGTTTGCGACCGCAACGGAGACGGAAACCTAGACGTTGTTGTCTACCGACCAGCCTTTGGTGTCTGGTTCGAGAACTTCCGCAACGGACTTAGCACTGGCACCGCCTTCGGTCTGCCAGGTGACCAAGTTCCGATTCGAGTGGATAGTCGCTCTTAGAATCTCACGATAGAAGCAAACCTATCAAACGGCGTATCCCGAAAGGGGTGCGCCGTTTTTTCGCAGTAAAAAAGGTGCCAGGCACTGAGGTATCCCCACAAAATTTCGATAAAAGTAATGTAATGGTGGAGAGTTAGTATATAGCGATGCAAGT
>QIGM01000265.1 GCA_003230795.1 bacterium | reverse complement strand
CATCATCCTCAAACAGTGTATCATCAGCAGTGATTTCTATTTTGCTGAGTTTAAGCTGCGCCTTGTTCACATACCCAGAAATGAATAAGCGAGCTTCACTGTCTTCAGGCTGAATCTCTGGCCCCAGCCAGGCAGAAAACCCTGAATGTTTCCAAGAACCGAGTTGAGCAATTAGTGTTTCAGTAATCACTGCGTTATCTCGTAGAATTTCAAGCAGCTGATGTTCAAAGAGTTTCTTTAGGGCATCTTGCTCGAACACGCCATCAGCCAGAACTCCGTGGATGTGGGGATTGAACTCTTGCAAGTCATTACCACCATGAAGTGATAATACTGCTCCATGAGTTGCATCAGGTTTTAGCTCTGAGTAAAGCTGTTCAATGGCTCTACGGGGGCTCTACGGGGGCTCTACGGGCGGCTTGGAATAAAAACTTATTTCGAGAGCGATCGTAAGCGTGTCAGTCAAACAAGAGGCAATCGTATCGGAGGAATCCGTCGTCGGAAACATCCTGCCATCCGCCTCCGTTTTTAATTCAAAGGTTATACTTGATTCATAAATATCTCCCTTACTCAGCGACTCGAAGAACTCGTTCAGGAAAAGGTAGCCAGTGGACGTTACCACTCCGCCAGTAGTGAAGTAATCCGTGAAGCGCTCCGGTTGTTAGAGGATCGAGACCAGATGCGACAACTCAAACTGCAGGCTCTCAAACAAGATATTACCCTTGGCATTGAACAGGCCAATCGCGGTAAGCTCATTAGTGGAGATGAAGTTTTCGAAAAACTACGAAGAATCTGCCTATTATTGAACGGCTTGAGTTACTGCCCCCTTGAGTTACTGCCAGTGAATGACAATATCCCTCAAGCCTTCCAACAAGATAGAATTGGATGCGGGGGTAGGATTTGAACCTACGGCCTCCGGGTTATGAGCCCGACGAGCTACCAGACTGCTCTACCCCGCGGGGAGATAATGGAGCAGCGCCTGGTCTCTGTCAACGATTGCGAAGCGTTAATTCGGGGATTTCTCAGTAAAAACGCGAGATTTTTGAAAACTAAGGCAAAGCGAATCGATTCGCGCCCCTAATTCAGGAAGCCTTCCCCCAAGTCTCAAGTTGGCGAAGCTCGCCTGTTTCCAAATCCCCAAGCTCGTAGGGTCCAAACTCCACACGGCACAATTTAAGAACCGGATGAGCGACGGCTTGAAGAAGTCGTTTCACGAAGTGATTACGCCCCTCACCAACACTGAGGTCGACCACACTTCTGGGATTGGCTCTGTTACCATTTGAGCCAAACAAAGTCTTTATGCGGTCTTCGTCCTGATAGATTATAGCGCTTAGTGCTTTACCTTCTCCGTCTTCAAGTGAAACACCCGCACAAAGCTTTGCTAAAGCTTCCTCGCTAGGAACTCCACGAACCTGCGCTAGGTATCGTCGCTTAGCGCCGAAGCTCGGATGCATCAAGGTGTGGGCGTATTCTCCGTCGTTGGTGAGGAGTAGTAAACCAAAGACATCGAGATCGAGTCTACCAACAGGAAACACTCTCACGGGCAGCTCCCTAGTCACCTCACGCAGCGAGGGCCTATCAAAGGGATCATCGAGTGTTGTTAAAATGCCGACAGGCTTATGGAAAAGATAAAAATGTTTTGGCTCACGCGAGACTCGAACGCCGTCAACTCGCACCACGTCGAACTGGGGGTGGACACTCGTACCGAGCTCCTTAACCACTTCGCCGTTTACACTGATTCGGCCTTCCGTGATAAGTGCTTCTCCGCCTCGTCGAGAACTCACTCCAGCAGAGGCGAGATAGCGTTGCAAACGCTGCGGCTCAGACATTTGTACGGCACCTACTCCGATGCTTTCTCTTCGTCTGTGGTTTCTTCACTAACAATCTCAGCGGAGAGTTCTTCTATAGAGGCATCTTCATCAGTAACCTCGAGGTTCTCTTCAACTTCACCTGGCTCATCAAGAAGACTCTCTATCTCGGCCGGAGTCGGTAATTCAGACAAATCTTGCAGCCCAAATTTCTCTAGAAACATCTGGGTTGTTCCGTAAAGCGCCGGATGTCCTGGCGAGGACTCTCGACCAACGATGCGTATTAGTCTCGCATCAAGTAGCGTCTTGAGAGTCGGCAAGGCGTCCACTCCACGAATCGCTTCGATCTCGGCACGCTGCACAGGCTGCTTGTAGGCAACTACGGCAAGAGTTTCCGCAGCAGCGCGACTGAGCTTACGCGCCTTTGGGGGTATCATGCGGTGGATAGCGTTTTTCGCCGCTGACGCTGTGCGAAATTCCCAGTTCCCGGCAATCTCTTGCAGCTCGATACCGTGCACTTCTTCATTGAAATTCGACTTTACTGTTTCCAGAGCCGTTAGCGCCGCATCTTCTGAACAACGCGCCGCCTTCGTCAGGGCCTGCAGGCTTAGTGGACGGGTTGAAACAAAGAGTAAGCTGCTAATCTTTGCGGAGAGCGGGAAGTTCTTCGTTTCCACGAGCTCAAGCGAAGAGCCGTCGCTGGCATCATCACACTCAAAGCTGAGATCTTGATCTTCAGACTCTTGACCAAGAGCCGGTGTTTGAAAAACTGCGTTTGACTTAGCCACCTATTACCTCCTTCTTCCTCTCCTGCAGAGAATCTGCCTCTTCCATCGAATCCTGAGAGTCTTTGCTCTCTTCAGCTTGATATTCGTCTACGACCTGGCTCCCAATTGCTCTGGCATACGGTGCTCTGGCATCTGAGCGATCCCGATACTTCGACATTGGCACTACTTTGTCGTTGTCGTGCCTTGGGTCTGTGCTCTCGTCTTCATCAGACGAAATACTTTCATCCCCGATACTTTCATTTTGGTCATCGAACTCTGAAACCAAGGCGCCAGAATCGAAAGGATCTTCAGCCGGGTCAATCTGTAACTGCAGAGAATACTCATCGCTTTCGCCTACACCGTTTGAGCACAGCACCCCTCTCTTTAAGAGCTCGAGCGAGGCGATAAAACTACCAATGATTACTCCCTTTGCTTCTTCAAGAGCAGCTTCTCGGCTCTCTTGATTTTTGATCTGAAGCAGCACTCTCTTCGGTACGATTCTCTTAAATAAAGCTTTTAGGCTCAGAGGCTCTTTGCTTATCGTTTCGGAGGAATTTTTTCCGACAGAGACAGAATGGCCAAGAATTTCAATCACGTTCATCATTGAGCTCACCACCGAGATAGGCTCAAGCGCAACGCGGAGAGATTTCCCTGCGCCACCGACTCGCTTCAATAGTTTGGCGAAAAGCAAAGTAAAGGAATGAACGTCTTCTGGCTCTCCCAGCATTTCCGGCGTGGGTTGCAGAGCTTTGCGGTCTTCCCGACGAAAAGTATCAAACCCGAGCTGAGGGGACTTCATCAAGGCAGAAGCTCTGTGCTTGGTTACCTCATAGGCTTTCAAACGAGAGCGAAGGTCTTCAAAGAAACGATTTGATTCCCAAGTATCATTATCGTTCTCTTCCTCCTCGCCATCACGTTCACTGGGTAGTAGAGAGCGGCTTTTGATTGCGAGGAGAGTTGCGGCAATCACGAGGTATTCGGTTGCGGCGTCAAGATCTAGTGATTCTGCGCCAACTGAGCTCACCGAGGAGACAATCTCCAAATACTGTTCGGCAATCACAGACATTTTAACCTGCTCTATGCTCACCTCTTGCTGACTCACGAGGTGTAGCAGCAGATCCATAGGACCGGAGAAGAACTCCAGCCTTACTGAAAACTGGGCCAAGGAATTACTCGGACTAGGCCCAGAAGTAGATACCGGAACCTGCTTTTGCTCGCCAGTCTCCCCTTGCGCCCCTTTTTTATCAAGCTCACGGGCAGAGCCTTCAGTTGAATTTAGAGTCTGTTCCTGAGCACTCACAACGCTCTATTGACCTAAGAATCTAGTGGCTTGTCTACGCC
>QIGM01000206.1 GCA_003230795.1 bacterium | reverse complement strand
GCAAACGCTGGAGTTATCGACTTCAATCCAAATATCTATGTTCTTAGAATGGTAATGCCCTGGGGGAGACTCGAACTCCCACGTCTTGCAACACACGGCCCTCAACCATGAGATCGCGATATTTCATAGTGTTTCACTATGTGTCAGAACGTCTCGCAAGTTACTGTAATCACTTCTAAACTTGCTTCAAATCGCGTCAGGCTGTATTTTTGAATTTCAGGTCACTTGGACCCTATTTGGACCCTATTTTCCGACACGGCTATTGACCGTGTGTCGCCATTGATTCGAGAGGAGAGGCAGAACGATGCCCGAGATCAGACTGAATGACAGAGCGCTTCGAAATCTCAAAACCGAGAAGAAGCAAGAGGACTTTAAGGATAACAGCTTTACTGTTGGCGAGTTCGGCGTTCGCGTTAGCGGCAACGGCTCGCGGCGCTTCTTTGTGCGCTATCGGGTGAACGGTAAGCGCAGGCGTATGATGCTTGGCGCTTATCCAGGGCTTACTCTGGCTGATGCTCGCAAACGAGCGCACAAGCTCTGCGTTGAAACTTCAGACGGCAAAGACCCGGCGAAGGTAAAAGCGGAGCGCAGAAAAGCAGACACAGTTGGGAGGCTTTACGAGGCGTTCATGGCTCAAAAGGAATCGTCTTTCGCCAGATCGACTTATCGCAATTATTGGGCGATGTGGCGTAAGGACTGCGATGCTGTGTTAGGAGATATGAAAGCGGCTGATGTAGAGCGCTATCACATCATCGATGTGCTCGATGCTATAGAAGCACGGACGAGTGGTCCATACATGGTCAATCGCACTCGAACGATGCTTATGACGTTATTTAACTGGGCTGTAGCGAAAGACCTCTGCCGGTTTAATCCGGTCATTGGAGTTCCGAAGGCCCAAAAAAGAGAGCGCCCAGGGGAGCGCTTTTTATCTCAGGATGAGATTTGCCGCTATTGGGAATCTTCGGAAGCGCAAGGAATAGAGGAGCAAGTCTTTTGGCGTCTACTCTTACTTCTCGCACTCCGGCCAGGGGAGGTGATGAAGCTACGTTGGTCCTGGATTGACCGAGAAGTACTAACTATTCCTGGGTCTGCAGTGAAGAACGGTCGTACTCATTCGCTCTACCTTAGTGCTTTGACTCGAGAAGGACTCAGGGCTCTTAACGAGAAAACCGGAATCAGCACGTTCTTATTTCCAAGCTCACAAGGTGATTCGCACCGTTTGGACTTCACCAATAGCCAGAAGATTTTACAGACGGCAATGGAGTGCCCCTATTGGACTGCCCGTGATATTCGTCGAACTTGTGAAACGCAGATGCGAACATTTATCCGAGACGGTGAGGGTATTTCTCGGGTGCTTAATCACGACATCAGTGCCATCAGGAAGCACTACGACAGAAACGATTATTTTGAGCGTAAGAAGGAAGTTCTCGAGAAGTGGACTCATTGGATCGCAAAGCTGCTTAAAGAGGATGATGAGAAAGTTGTTAATCTTTCGGACTAGTCGGTGATGAGCAAAACAGTTGAACTTGCTGAACAAGCGACTTATCTGTCGGGTGATGAAGATACGACCGGACAAGTTGAGCCGAACTATTGCTAGTTGAGGAGATTCTTGAGTGTAAAGTTGTAGACAATTGTTCGGCTATCGTTGAGATCTAGAACTAAAATAAGCAACGCAACCCGTGGAAATTACAAGCAAAATGCCTTATCCTCCGTTTTTACTATACCTCAACGCCGCATTGAGGTATCTTAACTAGTGGAGGTATAAAAGATGGGCACTACATCCCCCAAAATAGCAACACGCATCAAGGCAGCAATACAAGCGGTATTGCCGCCTTCGGTCGAAATTCAAGTTAAGAAGACCTACCGCGATCACTTGGAGGTAGACATTGCTGGTACGTCTTTGCTGGCAGCCTGGGCAGGTGAAGGCTGGCTCGCTCAAATTAATTCAGTGCTTGAACGCCACGACAATCCTCCTGACATCGTTGTTGCACGGAAAATGTCTGACGGCGGACAAGCTGCTCTCAAGAAGAAGAGAATTGCTTGGGTTGATGAGTTGGGTAATGCGGAAATTTCCATCGGGACCATAATTGTTTCACGAAGCGGAGCTCTTCCGACTCCCAGGGAGCCTACTACAAAATGGACACCGTCTGTTGTTGCAGCAGCAGAAGCAATTCTTTGTACAGGAGAAGCTACCAATGAGGGAATTAAGCAGATAACCGGCTTGTCCACTGGAAGTTGTACGCGGGCTCTGCGCGTGCTCACAGATTTGGAATTCTTAGAAGCGGATGTAGCTCGTGGGCCGGCCTCTGGGCGACGTATTGCAAATTTTGCTGTAATGCTTGAAGCGTATGCAACTGCCGCAGCCGAGCTTTCTCCGGCGGCAAATCTCGTTCTTGGCGTAACGTGGGATGATCCAATAACTGGGATAGAGAAGCTCGGGCAAAGCTGGGCAAAACTAGGAGTTGATTGGGCAGTAACAGGGCCTGTGGCTTCGATGATATTGGCACCGCATTTGACAACGGTTTCTAGGGGGGAAGTGTATGTTCAAGCAAATACAATTCAGGAACTGAGAGCGATTGCAAGCAACGTAAACCTCGAAGTTATAAAGGGTGGTAGACTTACTATTAGGCCATTTCCAACTGAAACTACGCTACGACTATCATCCCGTGTAGATGGGATTCGTGTTGCGCCTTGGCCAAGGGTATACACCGACTTGAGGCAAACTGGGGTACGTGGCGAAGAAGCGGCGGAGCATCTAAGAGAGGTAATAAATGGATAAGCCGGATCGATCGCGAGAAGCTCGCGCAGTCGCGGAGACAGCGCTTGCAAGAGTTGTGCATCATTATGGATCGACGCCAGAGTTTGTTGTTCTTGGTGGCCTTGTCCCAGAGCTGCTGTGCAAGCGCAGTAACTACCGACACGCTGGCACCACGGACATTGACGTTCAAGTGAATTTAGAAATTGCCTGTGGCGCGACCAACACAGAACGTCTAGAGCTGGCCTTGATGAATGCTGAGTTTCGGGTGTCTCAAAATGAGGTGTGGCGCTGGGTATCGGACGATCCGGCGCATTCTAAAGTAGAAGTGAGGTTTGAGCTTCTTGCAGACTTAGACGATCGACCAGCTGGTGAAACTTTTGCTTTTGATAATTGTAAAAATCTTGGTGCTGTAAATCTTCGGGGTACTCGTTTTGCAGCGGAGGATTTCACGCAATCTAAATTGAGAGCAAAGATTGGAGGAACCGTTCACGAAGTTTTGGTGAATGTAACTTCTGTTGCCGGGTTTCTTATGGCGAAAACGGCGGCGGCACGGGAGCGGCGCAAAGCAAAGGACTGGTATGATATTGTCTTTGTGCTGCGCCATAACGATTTCGGAGGGATACAAGGGGCGGCTAATGCGGTTCTGGAAAAGTTCGGAGATCGACTTGACGTTATTCGCTCCGCTTTAGACGATTTGCTTGCCAACTTTGAATTTACTCACTGCCAAGGGTCTATTGCATATGCCGACCAAATGCTTGAAGATCATCCTGAGGAGGATCGGGAAACACTTCTTGCCGATGCTGTTCTCTCAGTCAAAAGCTTTTATGAACAGCTATTCCCGTTTAACTGAATTCCTTGTCTCAAAAAATTAAGAAACGAATTCGCGGCAAAGGCCGGGATGGGTGTTTAGGCCGAAGGACTTGCTGGCTTTGGCAAATAGGATAGCGGTCTATAGGGCGCTATCGCGAATGGCTCGTGATGGTGAGATCCGTCGCTGTTACTGGGAATGTTCGGAAGAGCAGGGGACAATGGAGCGAGTGTTTTGGCGGCTCTTGTTGCTCCTAGCACTTCGGCCCGGTGAAGTAATGAAACTCCGATGGGCATGGATTGATCGCGAAGTGCTAACTATTCCAGGCTCGGAAGTAAAGAATGGTCGCA
>QIGM01000119.1 GCA_003230795.1 bacterium | reverse complement strand
CTCACTGAACTACTCCGATTCCGTCAGGACGGCGCTGCGATTGACTTCACAGCTCCAACCGACGTTCGACCATAAGTCGAAGGGGTCAGGCTGGGAGTTTTCTCCTGGTCTGGCCCCGCTTTCACTTCCGATCTCACTTTCGGGTAGACACTCTTCCAGGCTATACTTCTTAGGTGTCTGAACCTAACCCAAGCAAATTCTCTCAGTTTGAAACACTAAGCTGGATCGCTGTTATTGCGGGGCTTTTTCTCGTTACAATGTTGCCGCTCGGTCTGTACTCGACCTCCAGTGTGCTTTATCTATCCTGTTGGGCGCTTCATATTCTCGTTCAGCTCGGGGCTCTATGCTACGTCGCGGTTTCGATTTGGCGGCATGTGAGATTGGCAGGAAGTTTTGGGCTTATCGCACTTGTTCTTTCTCTTGCCTCAATCGTTGCAATGGCCTTATTCGCAAGCTTACCGATCATAGCCCGGGATGCGCTTCTTTATCATCTCGCAGTGCCGAAGCTTTGGCTTGCTGCCGGGGCTATTACGGAAATACCTTGGCACGAGTGGTCATATTTTCCCTTACTCCTAAGCCAGGGCTATGCGGGATTTCTCAATTTTGGTCTTGAGGATGTCACACAATATTATCATCTCTCGTTCTTGCTGATTAGTGCTGGAGTGCTTGCGAATTTTCTCGGCACCCAACTCCGCTCCAGCCGAAGTGCTCTGCTTGGCTTTTTGTTTCTTTTGAGCATTCCGCTTTCTATAAAGCTTGCCTCCCAGCCGATGGCCGACTTTGGCGCGGCGCTCTACTTTGGCATCGCGGTCCTTACGCTACTTCGGTACCTGGAGGATGAAAGAAGGAGCCTACTTGTGCTCGCTGCACTTTCACTAGGTCTTTGCTTGAGCACGAAGTATAGCGCCTGTCTTGCGGTGGTGCTCCTTGCGGGGATTTTTCTCATCTGGGCGATCTCTTCGCAGCGTCCAATGAAGAAAGTAGGTTCTGAGGGACTGGTGTTGTTGTTTTTTGCGTCGCTGGTCTATCTACCGTGGCCACTCAGGAACTTCTATTGGACTGGAAACCCAATGTATCCATTCTTGGGATCTGTGTTTGGCGGCACTGATGGTCTGCCATTTTTTAGTGGTCTAAGCCCGCTGGAGCATCGGCTTCTCGGGTATGAAGAATCCTTATTGCAGTTTCTATTAATTCCTCTCCGCATGCTCTTTTTTGGAGAGGATGGAAATCCGAGGCAGTTCGCAGGAGTTTTCTCTCCTTTTCTTCTTCTCGCAGTAGCGAGCCTCTCCAAGTTGCCCAAAGAGCATCGTCGAATGGTATACGTGCTTGCCGCACTTGTGCTCTCGTATTGGTATATTTCTCTATTCTCTTTCTACGCACTTGTTCGTTACCAAGTGTTGATACTCCTCCCCCTTATCGTCCTCGCTTGTTTCGGTATTGAGCGAGTGAGCTCCCTGCTCTCAGAGCAAGCGGGGAAAGGACTGCAGCTTTTCCTTTTGCTCGCGATGGCGCTGTATGGAGATTGGTATATTTTCGCGCATGCAGAGAAACTCGAGCTTACTGAGTATTTAGGCACTGCGCAGTCAAAGGAGTCTTACCTTTCTTCGCGAATATCTGAGTTCGAAACGATTGAGTATGTCAACGCTGAGCTTCCTGCCGACGCGCGTGTCTACCTGTTATTTACGGGAAATCGTTTTTACTATTACGAACGAGATGTTCGCGGAGCGTATTTTTCGGCCAAACCCATTCAAGAGTATCTACTCTCCAGCGAAAGTAAGGCGCTAGGTGTTTCAGACGTCGCGGCTGCGCTTGCAGAGCGATTTAATAGGGATGGAATTACACATCTCGCGATTCACAATCGCCGCATCCACGGAGTGCTAGGGGATAGTTTAGATAAGCAGGGTAAGGCTGTGTGGAACTCCTTCCTTGGTGAGCAACTGCAGCTTGTCCATCAGGGGCGCTTTGTTGGAATTTGGAAGCTGAAGGTTGCCGAGCCGGAGTAAGCGCTTTCGTTACTCATTGCTTTGAGCTTCAGTAGTAGACGCTTGCTGTAATTGTTGCGAAATTCTCACTCTCGACAACCGAAGACGAACTGGTTTCTCCGTGCGAATAGTGATTTCCTCTAGTGAGCCCGCCGGAAGATCCAGGTAAAACACATCAAGTTTCTCTCCAACTGCAATGCTAAATTCTTTTGGCGAGGAGCCAGCAAGAGAAATAGTTGCGGTCGTTTGCTCACTTGAACTGATACGAAGATCGAGTCTGCTTAGAGCGGGAAGATTCTGAAAAGAAAACTTTCGTGAAAGGCTCGCGTTTTTCTCCTTAAGCTCTGCTTTAAGAAGGTTATCTTCGACGTAGAGCTTAACCCCTCCATCAAGCTGCCAACCATCAGTAACCATTCCCAGCCCGCCTAAAAAGATTTGCTCAAAAATAACGCTCCGTGATTCAAGAACAGCATCTCTTCCGAGATAGCCAATCTTTGCCTTAAATGTGGGGGCAGCAAACTCCTTATAAATATCAGTATTTGGCAACATCCTCGAGTGTGTCTTTCCAGACTCAACTCCCTCCCTAATATATTCAACTAACTTTCCCTTCTCTCTTAGAGAATCCGGCGCGATAAATATTGATGAATAAAGAAATAGGGTAGAAGAATCTTTAACCTGAAGGTCACTCTCGTTATCACTAAACGTAGTATTGTAGACTCGACCCGTTCCTCCCTTGCCATAGCGCCAATTCTTTTCATAGAGATACAACCCTGTCTTGCACTGCCGAATATCGTTATGAAGAATGAGAGGATCAGAACTGTCTTTAACCTGGATACCGATTTCACTAGAGTAAATTTTGTTGTTGAAAATTATGGGCGCGGAATTTTCTCCAATTGAAATACCTTTATCCCCACACGTTTCAATATCATTGTTTTCAATTCTTGGAGCACTCGTCATTAAGTCAATGCAATCATTACCGACATTCAAAAAGCTATTACCCGAAATCCTTCCGCCCGAATGATCAAAGTCTATCGCATCACTGTTTGTGTTGTAGAAGAAATTATTTTCAAGATTGACTGTAGAATACGCAGCCCGAAAAGCATCGTCTCCAACGAGATTCTCAGAGAAAGTGCAATGACGCACCGATACATCGTCAGCATAGTGCACCGTCAGCATCCCTGGATAGCGAACCGAGCGATAGCGATGACGTGAACCACCACGAAAATGAACATGAGCAAAGCGACTTCCTGATGCCCCATTACCTTGAAGGGCAAGAACCCCCCAAGAAAATCCTGCGGCAAGCGGTTCGAATACGATAGGTTTTTCTTCAGTTCCCTCGGCAATTATTTTTCCGTAAGAAACAATACTCACTCCTTTCTCAAAAACTATCGAGGTTCCAGGTCGAATTTTTATGGTTTGGTGTTCAGGGATAATCCAATCTTCTGTTATCGTATGAATCGGATAGTCTAAGGTTATCGTTTGTTTTTCCGTAACAGTCGGAAAATCCCAAGGATGATAACTATCAACAGCAGAATCATCCATTGCGCTAGCTGCGCTAGCAGGAGCCTTCTTCTTGGTAATACCGTTGACGGTTTCAATACCAACAATACTCACTTTCGAGCTAAAAATAATGGGGTGTGGGAGCACTTTGGTGTTTAATCGATTATTACCTGTATACGCGGGCAGAATAAGAAGAGGTTCATCAAGAGTAAGTTTTACACTTCCATCCTTAAGCGCAGTTACTTGGTGCAAGAGGGTAGTATCGCGACCAGACTTCGATAGGCTTCGGTCTCTGTCGGCGAAAAGTGAGAGCTTTTTAGAAGCTGAGGCGACTGTAATTGAGGTTACGTAAACACCCGCGTGGCTTTTGGTTCCGACAACAAGAATATTCTTTTGAAATGCATATGTTGACTCGGCAGATTCAAGCTTACCCAAAATA
>QIGM01000186.1 GCA_003230795.1 bacterium | reverse complement strand
AAATTCGACGGGAAATTCGACGGGAAACTTGCTCTGCTCTGTTTTGCTACTGTTTTTTGGCGTCTCCGCTTGCGGCGGCGGGGGCGGAAGCTCAGACTCTCAAGATTTAAACCGTCAAGAAGAGCAAAGCAGTTCGTCAGCAGTCCTCGCGAGCTCTGACCTGCTTCAAGTGGACGCAGGCTCGGGCCGTGCGGCGATTTCCTTTGCAGGTACAACTCCATCGAGTGGAATTGTAAGCCTTTCTTACGAGCTGCAGAACGTAAGCTCGATGCAAATAGTCATTAGTAGTCCGGCTAGATTCGCAACTGCTGAGTTCTCTGGCCCGCAGCAGTTGCGGCTTCGTTCAGACGATCCTCCACTTAAAACAACTGCGTTGACCGTTGACTCTCTTGTAAATAGCTTTCCCTTTCCTACCTCTCCTGGGCAGGTGCCAATTGCCTCCGGTCGGTACCAGCAAACGCTTCTTTTCCCAAACGCTACGGCCAATGATTTTACAGCAACTATTTACGCCAAATTGGATGCGAATCCTAACGGTGGGCTACTCCGAGTTAATCTGCACTTGTTAGGCGGCTACGCCCTTTCTGAGTCCTCACGATCGGCTCTGCGTTCAGCTGTTGGGGTATGGGAGCAAATCTTTGCGAGCGCAGAGATTTCGTTACAGCTCAATGTTGTTGAACACCCAGAGCAGTCTTCACAACTTCCAAGTCCATTGGAGGGCTCGGCTTTGTATCAGAGCTTAGGTAGCACAGCTTTGAGTCAGCCGCTTGCTCTGAATATGTACGTCGGTGAGAGCATCTTGAGTGTCGGCGGGGGAGCGAGCGCAGCCTCGATTGATGGAGTTTTGGGACTGTCCCCGGCGATTCCTGGTCCGATTCAGGTCACCCCTAAGTCGGCGAGTGTCATCGCTCTACTTCCTCACGCGGGCCCAAACGGTTCCTTCGATGGTGGCGAAATTCGAATACTAGGCGAGACCATTGCGCACGAAGCGGGGCACTACCTGGGGCTTTTCCATCCAGTTGAGATTAGTTCGGGTGATTCGTTTAGCGGTCGCGATCCACTTGGTGATACCCCAGTCTGTCGTTCCGAACTTGATTGCATTGAGCGAGGGGTTGCCTCGAATCCAATGTTTCCACGTCCGGTAGGCAATATTGCGCAGAACACCTTTAGTGCGCAGCAGTCTCGGGTGTTGAACTTCCAAGTAATGGTGGATTAAGCTCCCGAACGCTGGGCAATTCCCTATTAAGGGACTGTTGAAAAACAGGTATTATTAGCGCTTTTCGAGGCAGATCAATTCTTCGCATACGATTCTCGCTATTTGTCTGCGGCTAAGTCACCAAAATAACACCACAAACAGGGAAGCTACCCGAAGCTCCATTACTTGACAAAACTGCTGCAGGTATTAGAATACCGCTACTCTTGGCGTTGGCTTCATCCTAGATGAACGGCGCCCTCTCGATGGCGAGATATGCGTAGAATATTGCCTAACTTAATCGTATTTTCTCTCGGACTGGCCCTAGCTGCTCTAGTAGCCTTTCGTCATCACCTCCATTCAATGGTTTCAGGTTCTCTGCGAGCTAAGAGTCTTGAAACAGAAGAGAGCATACCTGCACAAATTACCAAGAAGTTTCAGACGGCAAATGAATTGGGTGTCGCGGAGATTGCTCGACAGAAACTAGAGATACCGTACGCGCATGAAAAACGGGCGATGCTTAGCAGAGAATACTCGCGAGAACGCCGAGCAGAAATACTTGAGTCAGCCGTAGAGCAAGGAGGACTTGATTCGCTTCAGGTCATTCGAAGTGAATACATCTCTTTTCTACCTGAGTACCATAGCGAAATTCTGCCGAGATTGCGTCGCGTGGCCCTGAAGGAGATGCGGATTCGGTTCGCTGAACAAGATTGGTTAGACTGGCCGTCTTCAGCAGTGAGTAATGGCGGTGGACCTACGGAGGCGCGAATTTTTCTAGATAATATGGGTCTAGTGAATGGCGATCTGGGGAGATTTCTAGAAACTTCAGCTCAGCTCTACCACGGCATGTATCTAAGCGTTCTTTCCGGAAATACTTATTCGGTGAAAGATGATCTGTTCTATGTGCTTCAAAGCGCGGAGAAGATACTAAGCAATCGCTCCTTTCCAGCAATACCGGCTCGATTGATGCTTGACCCTCAAATACTCTCGAGAGCTGAATTTAATCAGGAAATCGAACGCCTACGCTGCGACCTGACTGCGCTCCACGTGAGCCGCTACCCAAACGAACTAGTGACACACCTAAAACTAATAGAAGAACTTAAGGTTAGCTCATGTGCAGAGACAACATCAGAGGTTATCGCTGAAGTGCTTCGACGTCTAACCGTGGGTAGTAGTCAGACATATAGAGAGAGCGTGATCCCATTGATTATCGATTCTCAAACCCTACCGGTATTTGCGGAGCAGGATGTGCAGGTTAGAAACAATCTCGCAGAGTTTTATGTGATGAGTGCGGTTGATGCGCTTGCAGTTGATTCGCGAGAACGTGCTTCGGGGTTTCTTTCTTTATCGGAAAGTATTGAAGACGGATTGCGCTCACAAGATATCGTGCGAGCGTATCTTAAGAAAGCAGAGGCAAAAGCAAAAGCGAAACCGAAGAAAGTAGCTAGCCCGAAGCTGGAAAACAAAGAGGAGGTTCCCCTGCGCAGTCGCTTTGGTGACAGCCTCCGAAAAGCATCAACTCAACCAACTTCTTCCTCTCTGGGCTCGTATATTGTGTATGCGGTCCTTATGTTCGCGCTGCTTGCCTTGGTAGCGGTAGTAATACTTTGGCTCCTTGGCAAGCGTGCTGTCACACGAGGGCCGAAGATTGCGTCCGAACCAGAGTCAGAGGAGCATCCATCTGAGCGAAAACCATCGACTGGCGGGAGTCCTCTCGATGACGATGATTTCGAGCTTGGCGACTTCTCTAGTGACGATGAAATTGCCCATTCCGTTGCTGCGCCAGACTGAGCGTCTCTATAGCAGGCGAACACATTGCGCCAATAAACTAAATTACCTGGAAACGTGATTGTTGCGAAAGGCCCGCTGCTTTAGTAGGTATTTCCATAGTGATGCGTCAATTACCAATACGGAGAGCGATAAGAGCCTCCGTGGCGACTGAACGGACCCTCCGGTAGGAGACATAGGGGATAGTCATCAAAAGAATTGCCTGGTTTTCACCTCTTGTTCCCACGTTTCAATCTTCCGCTGCGTACTACACCTGGCAGGTGCTGGAGTGTTTGCAACAGGAATTTGAGGTCGACCTATTCTGCGATGATGCCTCACTCGAATATTTGCAACGAGAGGGGTATTTGCAACGAGAGGGGCTGTTAGGGGACATACGTGCAATCCATTTTCACCGGGTATTCCTTGAGCATCGCGCAAAGCCCTACGATGCCTTTGTTTACAACTTTGAAAATACCGAAGCGGCGCGCTTTGTTCAATTAGCCTCACGCGTACTACCGGGTGTGAGTCTGTTTCACGACCAAAGCCTTAATAAGCTCTACTATAGCGAATTTTCTCACTCGACGGCTGCGAAGGATTACAACGAATTGATGGATCGCCACTTCGGCCAAGACTCGGTTCGTATCGGCGACTATCATGTTCGAGGTTGGTCTTCGGAATCCTTTGATTTGATATATCCATTCGGCGTAGACGAGCACCGAGTGGCCACCGTATCCGGCGTTTTTTCTCAGCAAGGTCTTGATGGATGTTTAGAGCATCCTCGCGTTGAGAAGCTGACTGTACCCGTGGCAACGCCGAGCGTACTACTCAAGGCGGCGGGCTGTGATTCTAAAGAGCAGGCATTGAAAATCCCTAACGAAGCATTTCTCTGTGCTGCTTTTTGCGAACAAACTTTGTTCGCTCGCTACCATACGCTTTTTCAATTACCTGAGCTTCTTTCTGACTCAATTCCAG
>QIGM01000343.1 GCA_003230795.1 bacterium | reverse complement strand
GTTCCCTTCGTTGTTTCAATTGTTAATAACAGGTTTTCCGCCATTGCCGACTCCACACTCCAAAAAATACAAGCACTAATAAGATACAATAAACTTTTCTTCACAATAATCTCCACATTGTTAATTTTGTGTTGCTATTTGTCGGTTTTTGAAACCCCCGCCCGATCAGGGCTTTTTCCACCGTAGCAGCTACGCCTTAGCCTTAAGCAACGACCATTGCTCAACCCAAAACCAAAATCTTTATACTCTGACGACTATCAGTCGTAACGACTACCAGGGGAAGGCACCGTAATGCAATGCACAGAGTCATCCTGCCCTTGCCTCACTAGAATTAAATTCGATGGATAGCTACTTCCTCGCCTAGAAGCGCGAAAGGTTGGTCTCCCTCCGTTAGTATTCCCAACAAAGCGCATTGTTTCCAAAACCACATCTCCGCCAGACTGGCGGTCAACTAAGGCAGCACGTTTAACCTGCCCAGATCGACTAGACTCAAAAAGAACCACTAAGTTCCCGTCACCCTCCGAAGTTGGCTTCCAGACAAAGTTACCGCCCTGGTTCGCGACATTACTTTCTCCAGCATTGCAACTCAAGCGCTGTCCGCCGCCAGTTGTAGTGGGAGTATCTGTTGTATTGGGAGTGTCTGTGGTCGGAGAATTCGTTGTAGTGCCATTGTCGCTCGAAGCAACACGGGCAACGCGAGTATCAAACGGAATATCACCGCTCACACCGAACGGCAGAGTTACTGCACCGAGTCCACGAACGAAAAAGAAACCTTGTCCATTTATTACTCGCCACACCGCTGCATCAAGCACGGCTCGACCACTATAATTTGCAAAGAGAGACACATCACCGGCGACTCCCCAAATAAACGGCTCAAATCCATCAATGAGTACGAGCTTGAATCCATTGGTTTCTCGCACGACCCCAATTTCCGCACGCCCATCACCATCAAAATCACCCACCACAGGTTCATCTGTTGTGAAGCCATACAATCGAGGAGGTAGGGCCTCGCCATTTGCGGTACGAGTTAGCCAGAGCAGTTGATTACCCTGCTCGCGAAGCACGATGTAATCACTTCTTCCATCGCCATCAACATCAGCGCTTCGATGCCTGTCGGTGCCAAAGCCCCAGGACACCGCAGCTAGCGGTTGTGAGCCTGAGCTATTGGGCAACCAAAGCTTAGAATTATCAGCCAGCACACGAACAACGGCGAGGTCTGTTTTTCCATCACCGTCATAATCGGCAGGCACAGGAGAATCGTTTTGAAGTCCGTAGGTAACGGCCAACTCCTGACGCCCTTCAGCCTGCGAACCTGACAGGAGTAACTTCCAGACCAAAAAATCACCGGCGATACTTGCAACTGAAGGATCTGTTTTTCCGTCTCCGTCATAGTCACCGAAAACAACCGCGTTGCCCTCTTCACCAAACTCGATAAAAGAATTGGTCTGTGGCGTGCCATTAACTGAAGCAGTGAAAAATTGTAGTCGACTGCTAGCGCCAGTACGCACAAGGAGAAGGTCACTACTACGGTCCCCATTCATATCCGCGGGAGCAACCCGATCTGTAGTCGCAACGCGTGAGTCATTAGCAACTCGTGCTCCCACTGCTCCGACAACGCTCTCAGTTACTGCGTTCGGATTACTGCTGAGCGAAAGGAAGAATCGAGCCGCGCTTGGTCGGTAAACCACCAGATCGGCTGAACCATCATTATCGATATCGGCAGGTGAAGGAATATCTGCGGGAAGTCCAAACGCTCTACGTTCGGTAGCTCCATTAGAGTCTTGTATGTACCAAGCGCCTTCGTTCGCTCTATACACGGCTACGTCAGCCGAACCATCGCCGTCATAATCAGCAGCAACAGGAACATCGCCGAGAAGTCCGAACGCAATGCTCGATTCTGCGCCGGTCGCTGTTTTGATAAACCACGTCATCGCGCTCGTGACTTTATCTTGGCGGACAACCGCAAAATCTGTTTTTCCATCTCCATCATAATCGGCAGGAGCAGGCACATCACCTAACTGACCAAAATCAACAACGGAAACGTTTCCGCCTTCAATTCCGCCAGTGTTAGAGAGAACAAACCACTGCCCTGTGGAAGGGCGAAATACCGTGTAATCGGTAAAGCCGTTACCATCGTAATCGCCAGGTGCCGGAATATCTCCCTGCACTCCCCAAGGTCGGTTGAGCGCTGCGCTTGTGCCGCAAACTTTCCAAACGCCGAAACTAGGATTCCATACGGCTGTCTTGCCGGGTGCGGAAGCGAAGTAATTGCCAGGTACAGGAATATCTTCTGCTGCCCCACAGTTGCGAGACTCAGTGGCTGCAAACTCTGAGACAATTTGAAAAGAACCGTCCTGGTAGACCGCAAGCGCCGCACGATTATTCGAATCAAATGTTAACTCTTCCGCTTTCGCGTCAGTTCCAGAGAACGACAGAGCGAGAATGAACCCGAAGAGGAACAAAACCCCGAACCCGAAGAAGGAGAAGAAGAGGAACAAAACATTGTTTGAAGTCGAATTCTTAGATGTCGGCCTAAATCTCATCGGGAACCACCTTAGGGCAAAAGAATCTTGATTAATTCACTGGGACAAGTTACTCTCATCAATACAAAGCACATACAGGGTATAGAACCTCATTGCGAACGAAAAAAACAAGAGTCGCAAGCAACCGAAATCATGACTTTTTTGCTGGAAGTAGGAAGAAGTTCGTTTTTAGAACACACTATGCACGCAAACCGCATAAGACCACTAACAGCTATCGTTCTGTTTAGAGAGATAACAAATCGCTCTTTCGGTCCGCAAAGCATTTTTGGCCTAGCACTCGCTCATTAGAGCCTTTTTTTCGCAAAGCCAAAGACACATAGGTTTTTCCTAAGGGAATTAATTACTTACCTTACCCGAGGATAGAACCTATGTTTACCCGCTTCCTGCATGTCATCGCCGCCCCGTTTTCTATTTACTACGACCTCACCATCGCTGAGCCCTGCCGAGAGGTGTCAAAGCACACTCTGCATAAGGCTAAGGATAAAATAGCCGAAAAGAAGGCTCAGCCTCATTTCTCATTCTTGAACCACGTTCGAAAGCAGCGAAAAATGACCTCGCCACAGTCGAACTTCCACATGATTACTGACGGTTTTCGCGATCATTACGTTCAAGAAACCCACGTAGAAGTAGATACGAAATCCTGGCTTCACTAGGCCGCAATAGTCGTCGGAGTTTAAATTTTCCGTTTTTGGGTTAAGCTGTGGTCTTTGCTTGAGGCCATAGCGTTGCGACTTCGGATCAGGCTTCTTTCTATTTTAGATGACGATGATAAGGAGGCTAGCGCGAAGAATGCCACGCCAATTTGACGTCCCTGCGTTCTATCGCAGCGACAATGTTCAAACAGTTAAGCTTTCCAGAAAGAAAGCAGACCCCCGCAAGAAAGACACCAGCCCTTCGCTGCTTGATTTTGGTGCGGTGCGATTCAAACTCGCACGTCATTTTGGCTTCTGTTTCGGCGTCGAAAACGCGATAGAAATCGCCTATAAAGTGCTGGAGGAAAACCCCGGGGAAAGGATCTTCCTCCTGAGTGAAATCATTCACAATCCCGGCGTAAATCAGGACCTACTCGCACGTGGTATCAAGTTCTTAATGAAACCAGATGGCACTCGCCTTGTGGATTTCTCTTCCCTAAAAGAGGATGACATTGTTGTCGTGCCTGCATTCGGCACTACGATAGAGCTTCAGGAGGAGTTAGTAAGCCTAGGCATTGACCCGTACCGCTACGATGCCACCTGCCCTTTCGTGGAAAAGGTGTGGAAGCGCTCGGCGGAGCTGGGAAAGAAAGAGTTCAGTATTATCATTCACGGCAAGAGAACTCACGAAGAGACACGTGCCACCTTTTCTCACAGCAAGGCCACAGCTCCGACGCTGGTGGTGCTCGATAAAAGC
>QIGM01000170.1 GCA_003230795.1 bacterium | reverse complement strand
CGAGGGTGAGACCGAGAGGTAAGGCTCCCACTCATCTTTAAGTGCTTGAATAGCGGTTTCTACCAATTCGGAGTTCATGGAGTGACCTTAACGAAGATTCATTCTCTGGCGCAAGGACTGACTACTTCTTCGGGGGTCCAACCACGCTTTGGTAGAAAGACTTAAGACCGCGAGTTATGAAGAAATCGTTAAAAGACGGCCAGCTCAGAAATCTCCTTGGCCCGGCTAACAGAGTATGCTCCTTAGGTCGGTAACTCAAGCCATCGAACTCTCGCATATCACCGCCGATGGGCTTCCACTGTCGATTCTCGTGTATCCCCCCGTAATTCTCAGCCTTAACATCAGTATGCCAAAGTGTTCGACCAACTCCTTCGGGCTGCACGTTTCCGAGAGTCTCTTCAGCGTCTAAAAGAATCTTGGCTATTTTTTTAGCGTTGTAGTGCCTCGTGTCGCTCATAAAAACAGCAGTCCTCACGCGTCGTTCAACCACCTTCTCGGCTCGTGCCTGGCCGTTCTCCATTTTCTTTATCCGCGCCTCTAGATACTGTTCTGGTTCAGCAACTAGTTTTCTGAGCTTCTCTTTAGCGATGTTATAGTCACGGGCTCCCTTAGCCGTTCGTTTCGCTTCCTGCTGTTTGACTTTTTTCTTCTTATCGGAGAGGCCTTGAATATCGTCGGCTATCGCGTCTGCTGCAGCTTTCTTATTCTTACCCCAAGCTTTATTCGCAGCCTGAGCCTCTTGGGCTAGCCTGTGTTCCCTTCCCGTCGCGATACTTGGATCCTTAATTAATCGATCGACTCGGCTATCTATAGCCTCTTTAACATCAAGGCCCTTACTTGGCTCGTTCTTTTTCGGTCTGTGCATCGCCTCTCTCTCCACCAGAGTCTGTAGCTCTCTTGCACGAGTCCGCATTCGCCATCTATCAAAACTGCGAATCCCAGTCAGTTCGGCGAAGAAATTCCTAACCGCAGAACCTCGGGCATGTTGCGCACCCCATCGCTGACCGTCAAGATCTCTTACTAGCTGCTCTAATCGTTGACCAGAATCTATCTTGTCTAGACGACCGGTGTGGCGATTAATCTCGCTTCCCTCACTAGCGATCTTCCCCGCCCTTTTCGTTCTCCTGACTGACGCGGGAGTAATAATTCCTCGAAAGAAACGACCAACAATTCCCGCTTGCTGCGGCACAGCAGCATGCTCGCGAAGTATCGCCTCCACCCTGTGTTTTACCAGAGCATCCTGAACTTCTTGAGCCTCTCGAGCAAAACTACCGAGGAGCTGTTTCTGCTCAGCAGCAGAAAGGCTTCCGCTACGTAAAGCCTCAGCGACGTCTTTCGCAATTCTCCGCGCTTCTTTCGGTGTTCTAAACGGCGGAGCATCTGCGTTAGCATCTGCAAATCGTCCCGCTTCTGGGCGGTTGAACAGATCTCTACGCTGATTCAGACAATCCAACACACGTCGCTGAGCCTTCGAATTCTTCCCTAAGGGAGCGACAACTCTTGCCACTTCTCGAGCGTACTCCGCATCCGAGAATATCGACGGAGAACGTTCCAGCTTAGCGCGTAATCGCTCACTTAGTTTTCTAAATCTTGCTACTTCAGCTTCAGCGTAAGGTGTGCGTGCTATTACTTGATCTATTCCACGATCAATACCCTCTAGCTCACGCGCACGAGCAAGCTTCACCGCAGCATCTCCGGAATCAAGAGGATGTCCGAGAAATTCCTCTAAAGTTCCGCGAATCGTTCGTTCGGTGTTCGAGAATTCGTCAATTTTTCGCACGACAGACTCAAATTCTCCAGCCCTGCGAGGAGATCTCTGGCGTATAGAATTTGCAGCTCGCTCGAAACGTGCTCTTAGGCCACCTTCGCGATTTGATGGAGTGATTTCAGCATCGAGAAGTTCCAATGCTCGCTTTGCGCCGAAAACTGTTCTAAGTCTGCTAAGCGAGAGATCTACCTGCGCCATATCTACCGAACGGCCTCGTATCATCCTACGAAGTGGTGCAAGGATCTCTATCTCAGCGCGTCTCTCGTAAACTCTATAAAGAGTTAAGTCAGTTGGAGTCTCTGGATTATCGCCAGTTAGTATGCCCTTGAGGCTGTCCTTCGAACCGGCTTTACCTGAGGTGTCTGTTCCACCATTTCGTTTGAATCGATCCAATACGTGCCGCTGCGCATCGTTGATCGGACCTGAATCCTTCCGGTCGATTTGCTTCAGCCTATAGAGAATCTGATTGCGTATTTTCTCACTTACAGCCTTGCTATAAAGCACTGACATATGCTGCCTGAAGACATCCGGAGACATCGACAAATCTCCTTTAAGTGCATCGGTGAGGGTATCTTCCAAACCTCGAATCATACGCACATGACTAACATCCGCTGCCCGCTCAACTCCGCGTTTGAAATATGTCGCTGCCTGCTTTTGTTCCCCTCCACTCACTAGGCGAACACGGTGATTCGAGAAGTCGAGCGTTTGCCCTATTCCGAGAATCAACTTGCCGGTATTGTTGTAAAGAGCTCCCAGATTGCCACGCCAGAGATAGCCACCATTCACATCACCGCGTAGAAATCTTGATACGCCAGAGGTTCCCGTCATTGCCTCTCCGACTGATTTAGTCACACGACGCGGAATCGTAAGGCTTCCGTAATCCAGTATACCGGAGAGGACTTTCGCTGGAACCGCTAGAAAACTATTACGCCGATTACACTCTCGGAACGCGGTTCGAGCCTTCTTTTCCGAACGTTTCAAACCCTTGAGCGCATCCGAATCAACATGGAGTCCATGGCGTTTTGCCGCTACTTCTAGCTCCTGACCGATACGACCACGCTCTTCAAACTGACAACGATCGGCAAAGAACCCTGCCGCATCCTTCGGTCGTGCAAAACCTAAACCCATCTTGCGTCTTGCGAAAGAACCTACTTTCGCAAAAGCCCGCGGCCCTTCGGCAAGGAACCCAACGGCCATCAGCAGCGGTCCACCGTAACTACTACCATCCCAGCCCCCAAACTTAATCAGACCATCTTGAATAGGCTCAACAAGCAGGTGAAGCTTGGTTTTCTGCAACGCGACACTTATTGCCTCACGCGGAATAGCGACGAACTGATCTACAAATTTCCTAGTTTTTGAAGCATCGGGACCAGGAACCCGCAAAGGCGACCTTTTAGCAATCGCAGAGAACCCATCCCGAATTGGATCAATAACTCTGCGTGAGGTTCCATTCACCAGACCAACTAACTTGTCTTTCGCCCAATAAGATATACCGCCAGCATCCCGTCCACTATTATCGATATAGCGACGATGCCGACTACGATGATCCTCAACAGTAGACCTCACTGTGCCTTCGTATCTTTTAATAAATGCTGCTACTGACTGCACGTCAGTATCGTCAAAGGTTCCTAGTTGACTGCGATCGATTGCACGATTGAGTAAGTCCTGCTTTAGCTGCTTAGCCACAGGCTTGCCCCAGGGTGAAGATTCAACCGCGCGCACCATGGCAGCCTCATCCTCTGCTAAGGTATGCTCAAATGGTTTACCCGTCGCTTTCTCGTTCTTTCGTGCCCGGTAACGCGACACTCCTACCTCCGCACCTTGAGCCTCTGCTTCAACGAAATGCGGCTTTGCTCCAAGTTCGATCTGAGAAGAATCTCTCTGACGCCGATGTTCACCGTGACGAACTTCCGGTATCTCGTCGACCTTTACACCTGTTCCCATCTGCTCAGCTTCGTAAGCGTTCCTCTGCGCTGCTCTCACGGAAACCGTATCCGCAGCTTCTTCAACTGCTACTTGCTGGCGAGCCTGGACGCCCTCAACTGCTGCACCCGTCACTCTCCCCATTAGCGCTGCTTGAATCCGCAAACGTTTCTCGGTGTCGGTTAGAGGACGACCACGAAAACGTTCCTCAAGAGCGATAGTCTGTCTAACGGCGATAACAT
>QIGM01000272.1 GCA_003230795.1 bacterium | reverse complement strand
CGTTTGAGGATAGTGGTTATCGATGTGTAGATAATCTTCCTGCGCCGCTCATTTCGAGTTTCGTCGAACTTGTTATTGATGGTAGCCAAGGCTCTGAGTCGACGATGTCTAAGCTCTCCCAGGCTCCGGCTGCACAGGAGAAGTATGCGCTTTTAGTGGATTGTCGTGAAAAGAATGCTTTTGAGTCAATTCGCGAATCAGTGCAGAAACTCAAAGCTGCTTCAATAGGTGTTTCCCTGCTGTTTTTCGACTGCCAAGACGAAGTGGTTATTCGGCGTTTTCGGGAGACACGTCGCCCACATCCTTTGTTGGTAGACGGTAGCTTCGTCAAGACGATTGGCGAGGCTTTGGTCCAAGAGCGAGAGATTTTAGCAGCGTTTCGAGAAGAAGCCGATCTTGTCATCGATACCAGCGCCTATAGCGTGCACGATTTGCGGCGTGTTGTTGAGAGGTACTGTGGTAGTGAATCTTCGATTGAGCTCTTCATCACTTCCTTCGGATTTAAGTATGGTTCGCCGATAGAGGCGGATCTCTTGCTAGATGTGCGCTTTTTGCAGAATCCGCACTTCGTTGAACAATTGCGTCCGCTTACCGGAAAAGACGACGCAGTCGCAAACTTCGTATTTGAAGATACGGGTGCAGAGGAGATTTCCACGAGATATACGGATTTGCTTAGCTTTCTCGTTCCTCGTTACCAGAAAGAGGGGAAGCGGTATCTTACCGTGGGCGTAGGCTGCACGGGAGGTCGTCATCGATCGGTTGCGATTGCTGAGAAGATATCTGCGCAACTTCGTACCCAAAGTATTAGCTCGGCAATAATTCATCGCGACATAGAGCGCGCTAATAAATAGGTGCCGCTAGCTACCTATTTGCAAGCTGAGATTGGCTCAGAGTCAGATATTCCAGCCAATTACCGACTACTTTTATCCCTTTACCCGAGTTCTTGGTCCTACTTGCCATCTCAGAAATTCAGCAGGAATCAAGCTGATCTGTTTACCTAGTTCTTGAGCTGGTATAGTCTCCTCTGTTACTTAGTAGGTGTTGGTAAGAATTAAGTCTCGGAATTGGCATAGCTAAGCCGTGATCCTAGGGAAATCTTTAGTGTTTTCCCAGCCCTTCTCTAGATAATTCCTCCGTTTCCGTTGGGCAGTTTCCGATGGGCAGTGCTTTTTTTGCTGGGGTGGGGGACAATTGAGTTTATTGAATCAGAAAGTCGTTTGAGCGGAAATGAGTAAGCCTACCGTAAATGGAATAGTAATACGCAGCCTTGGGTCGGGTAATTCCCCTCCACGAGTTGTTTTCAGAAGTCTTTCCGGATACCCCCTTTCCGGAAATTCTCACTCCGCTCCTCGTGCAAGCCTGCTGCTTGCGACTAAAGCGAGTAAGAGCATACTCCCTCGAATTCATGAACTTTCTCAATTTTCTTCTTCGCTCATCGCCTTGGTTGCAAAGCTCTCTCTTGCGTGTCGTCCTTTATCGCGATGCGCAGGTACACCAGTAATTGGGATCCCAATTACTGAGACCCCAAATATCCCGTCTCTTGGAGTTTTACTCTCACCACTGAGGAGTCCCCCCTGATATTGGATATCGCACTCAATGCCGCGTCAGTGCGTGTTGAGTAAATTTTACTTAGTGAATCCGACTGAGAAGGAGAAATGCTTTCGGTCTGGGATCAGTAAACGTTTATACATAAAATTATTACGTAGTTTAGAAAGGAGTAACAATGGCCGCTAAGAATTTTCTATTTACCTCAGAGTCAGTTTCAGAAGGACATCCAGATAAAGTATCGGATCAAATATCGGATGCAGTGCTTGATGCCTTAATCGCAAAAGACCCTCGTAGCCGTGTGGCCTGCGAAACTCTAGTGAAGACTGGAATGGTAATGCTTGCAGGGGAAATCACAACAAGTGCACCCGCGAACTATGACACCGTTGTTCGAGATACCCTTCGGAAGATTGGTTACACCTCTCCTGAGTCCGGTTGCGACGCGGAGAGTGCCGCGGTGCTTCTCAACATTTCTCAGCAGTCCAGCGATATCGCGCAGGGAGTTAACGAAGAAGAAGGCTCATACGCGCAGCAGGGTGCTGGTGACCAAGGTCTAATGTTTGGCTATGCGTGCGATGAAACGCCTGAGTATATGCCCTTGCCGATAGCGCTTTCGCACAAGCTGGTACAGCGTTTAGCAGAGATTCGTCATAGCGGTGCGGTTGACTACCTCTATCCAGACTCGAAATCCCAAGTGACAGTTCGCTACGAAAACGAGCGGCCAGTATTTATTGATACGATTGTGGTTTCAACGCAGCACACCCCTGAAGTTGATAATGCCACGATCGAAGAGCTTATTAAGACTGAAGTTGCGGCGAAGGTGATTCCAGAGAAGTTCTTGAGCGAGGAAACGAAGTATCTTATAAATCCTACTGGCCGATTTGTTTTGGGTGGACCGGCAGCTGACGCAGGACTAACGGGACGAAAAATTATCGTTGATACCTACGGTGGTTATAGTCGCCACGGCGGAGGAGCGTTTTCTGGAAAAGACCCAAGTAAGGTCGACCGCTCAGCTGCTTATGCTACGCGTTACGTTGCCAAGAATATTGTCGCTGCTGGCCTTGCGTCAAAGTGCGAGATTCAGGTTGCCTATGCGATTGGCTATCCGGAACCAGTATCGGTGCTCGTTGATACTTTTGGTACTGCGAAAGTGGATGAAGAAAAGATCGCCGCTGAAGCGCGCGAGCTCTTTGATTTCCGACCGAAGGCAATTATTTCTCAGCTCGACTTGTTAAAGCCGATCTATACTCAGACTGCTGCGTATGGACATTTCGGACGAGAGCCTGGAAGCGATGGTTCCTTCAGTTGGGAAAAGCTGGACCTTATTGAAGGCTTTCGAAAGCTCCTCTAAGAAGAAAAGAGGCTTAAAGGGGACGGTGTTACGCCGGCCCCTTTTTTTGTCTACTCCTCAAGCAATCGAATTATACGATGTTGATCGAGCTGGGCGCTTTCGAGAACGTCTGTTCTTGAGCAGAGGTCTACCTTGAGAAACGCGGGGGAACCGGTAGCGAAGACGAGGTATTCGAATCCGTTATTAAATTTGTAGCCGCAGGTAGACTCCTCTCTGGGAGAATAGACAACGACATACTCTGCAGATTTCGGCATTTCCTCGAAGCCTTTATACTTTTTAAAAACGGTAAATCGTACTTCAGTGTGATTCGGTTTGAAAGCCGTCTCCCTTTGGTCGAGCACTCGCCCTACAAACACAAGCGACGAATCCTTCAGTGACTCTTCGACACTGGCTTTCTCGCCGCAACTGCAGGCGAGAGCGGCGCTTGGCGCGATAAAGAAAAACGACGCCAGTAGTAGACTAACCAGTACCAGACTAAAGTTGTTCGTCAGCTTCTTTACCATTTCGTCCTAAGCCCCTTTGAGTAAACATCTACTTAAACCGATATCATGAGTGGCTGAAGCCTGAAAGAGACTTTCTTACACCCAATCAGTCAGTTAGACGCATGATAAATGCTTATATTCTTGCTAGATACTACATACTGCAGCATACACTCAGGGAGTGATTAGCGACCTTTTCGTAAGAGTCGCAAGTCCAACATCTTATCATCACTACTTAACGATATTTCATAGAGAAAGCATGACAATGACCCAGACCAAAGGAGAGGTTCAGCTCGAGATCAAGACGCCATTGGCGATAATTAGACTCGGGACATCAGATGAAAAAACGGCAGTCCTAACTAAGCAGCGAATCCTATCTCTGCAAAAAGCGATTGAAGCCGTAGAAACAGCAAAACAGTTAAAAGGCTGCGTCATAATCGGGCCCTCTATTTCTGGCTTCTCAGCAGGTGCAGATATCAGCGCTATACGTGACGTGAAAGATCCTAAAGTGGGTGAAGCTCTCGCTAAAGAAGGTCAAATGTTGTTTGAGCGTATAGCGCAACTTCGTCTGCGCA
>QIGM01000520.1 GCA_003230795.1 bacterium | reverse complement strand
ATCGGTGCAGCCAGTAAAAGCGTGCCGAACAAGCAAATCGCCAGGCCGTAGAAGGTGTCCAGTAAGATAAGTCGTCGATTCATGCCCAATATCCCCAATTAGTCCTGACAGACGTTCTGCTCATTGCTTCCTCGAAACGGCGCTTCTGGACAACTCACGTAGCGCAACCTTGTGTTCGGTACGGTTAAATCCAGTTTATCCGCTCGAATCTCTGGCGGAGAATTAAATCCAAGAACTGGGTCACCGACATCCGTGCGACCGATGAAGTCTAGACCTTGTCGACTCGCACCATAGAATGACACTAGATCATCCTGATCGATTCCGTCACCACTGATTCCAATGCCACCAATGAGAGTTCCGTTTCTATAGAGTGGAACTGAACCAGGGAAAATTTGAATTCCGTTTCGTAGGCGCGATCCAAATGCAGGCGCACAACCAAATGGGATGTTACCTGATAAAGGCGCAGCTAATTGCGGAAGAATTAAATCAAGCTGTAGTCCGGTATTAAAAGGACTCCATGTCGAAGGTGCGCCAACCGCGAACTCCGAACCAGGAAAAGGAAGCGAGAAAGGTCCTGGAGGATTCCCCGAAACTCCGTCAGGAAAGAATGGCCGCGAAAGGTTGCCACCAGAGCGGTCAGCAAAGGCCGTCGTGCCCGTGAGCGCATCCGGCCCAATCAGAGCCCTCGCAGCTTCAACGTATCCACCAAGACCTGCGTTAATCAGCAGGTTACCGGCTTCAGCTGAACTGAAGAAAACTGCAGTTCGCCCCTTCTGTAGAGCTACATCAATTCCAAATACTGGGCCGTCGAAAGAGCGGACAAACCCCAGAGGGTCTCCGTTAATATCGACAATCCAAATTGAGACATGCACCTGAGAGTCACGAGGATTACGAATTCCCGCTCGGGCTCGAAAAGCTGTAGTCAGTGCAGAGTCAAGCAAGGCATCCACTTCGGTAGCACTCAGCTCAACACCACCTTGTGACGCACCGTTACGTGATGGGAATCGATTATTTCCGTTCGCATCAACTAAGACGGCAGCGGAAAGCCCAGCACGTTGAATTCGAGCAATACCGGAACCTGGTGTCCCAAAGACTGCTCCCGCGCGAGTAACGCCAGGAAAACTAAAACCACCTACACCGATAATGTTGTTAGGATTTAGGGCGGTGAGGCTCTCAGGTAGCGGCGCTAAGTCTGAATAACGAAGATCAGTAAGGCGTAGAGACTTACCGATAACAAAGATTCTATCAGCAGCTCTATCGGACGGAGTCTCGAAACCACCGACGGTACCATACATCGCGATACGTTCTTCGGGATCATCATCTACGTCTCTAATAAAAAGGTCGGCAGTATAGAGGCCATTAAGCTCAACTCCAATTCCACCAACTGGGTCTCCGTTCTTGTAGATTGGAATTCCACCAGAGTCTGCAGACAATCCAAGCGGAAGTGGTCGTGGGCCAACAAGCCCAGATGCTACCGTTTGGCCCGCACCAACGTTAAGGCCTGCGGCTAAATCTGGGTTTAAATTAGGAATGTCGCTACAAGGAAGCTGTGAGAACTGCACACCGAAAAGTGGACCACCAGGCTGGAAACCTTCGCCGGGGTCGAAGTTCTCTTGCACAATCTGACTCGCAGTTCGGGTTCCAAAAGCATTTCCCTGGCTACTTAGAAAAGCGCCGGTTCCTGCTTTAGAGATAGCCGCCAATGCAGACGGAACGACGACCCCTTCTAAACCACCGACGAGCCCTGCTCTGCCTCCAGTAATAGTCGTCGTCGGATTAGCTCAGTCCATCTGGTAAACACCCAGAACGTTACCGACTCTATCTGTCACGGCGATAGTTGCAGCCTGATTTATCTGCTGCGCACCGGTGACTGCTTGTTGAAGAATACGGGTGACATCACCCTCGCTCAAGCTTTGGTTTGGACAAGTACCATCGCAATCAAAGTTTGCGGCATCAATACCTGAACGCTGGGCTCGATCGTCACCGTCACCACCGCCGCCTCCTCCGCCGCAACTCACTCCAGAGAATAAAAGTGACAAGAGCAGGGCTGCGCTCAAAATACGCTTTGTCCCCTTCCCCTCATTGGATACGGCCCCATTTGCTACGATCCCGTTTGCTAGGACCATATTCGGTACGTCCATATTCGGTACGTATTGAGTGCTACCTTTATTCACTAGTGCCCCCTCAGCCGGTCTTCTTGCCGATCGCTTGTTTTCCAATCTGCTGCTCTAAAGAAATGAGGATAGCCTCGATTTCTCTTTTCTGCTTGTCATCTAGAATCAATGGCTCATGATAAGAATGACAGGTAACGCAATCTGACTTTACCATTCCCTCTGAACCGAATTGATCGTGACACTGATAACAATTCTCTTTACCCGGTAGTAGTACGTCGGAAGTCTCCTCAGACTCTCGAGCATTATGACAGGACTCACACGTTACCTCTTGATGGGCCCCATGATCAAATATGGCATCAGGCATCCAATTATCTGGCACATTAGGTTTAAGTACCTGAAAGCGATTACCCCGAGCGCCAGGCTCCGGTAACTCTTCAACCATATGGCAGAGCTGACAGGCGGAACGTGTAAAAATGGCCTCTTCAGTTTCTCGAGCCTGATCCACCACCGAATCTCTCGTGAAACTTATTTCCTGCCCACGCTTCACAGCTTGTCCAGGTTTTCGCCTTCGTCTACTGCCAGAACTTGGTTCTTCTACACCTTCTTTCTCAAGATATAGTTTGGCGTACTCTGCGTATAAATAGTTGTAAACGACCTCCGCATCTCCGTGAGGCACAGAGTTTCCAGCGAGGCGCTCGTCAAATTCTAAGGAGTGACAGTCCGCGCAATGCGCTTCAAAAGAGATTGGCTTGATCAGATCTTGAGCTTTATCCATTTCATGACAGTCCATGCATTCAAGAGTGACTAAACCGTCTTTACCAGCAAGGTCTGGTTCTAGATGAATTTTATGATTTAATTTTAAAGGCGTTGGGTCCTTTAATGTTGGGTCCGAAATAGACACTTTTTTCTGCCCGCCATCAGCCTCCGTGAGAGAAACGCGAAACTCTGTATGCGCAGCAAATGATTCTATGTTTGGCATGTCAGTTTCTGCAAGAAGCGAATTGATATCACCATGACAGCCAACACATAGCTTAGATTCTTCCGCAATGATTCCGGCATCTCCGTTATGCTCCATGTGGCACTCTGCGCAACGAGCATCCATATCCGGATGTTGTTCAAGCAAAGCTTCCATTGAGTGGGCATGATCACTCATCTTGTGACAGCTCATGCACTCTTGATCTCTAACCTGCGTAAACCCGCTTGCATGGCATTGTGCACAATCTGATTCAATTATCTTATGCGCATTCGATATTGGACCACTATTCCATGAGGTCACGTTGGTGTCCAGAAACGGGGCTACGAAGTAAAGCAGAAACACCCCGACGGCGAGCAAGGAGGAGAGCACAGTCATTGACGGTAAAAAGCTCTGAAACCTAAGTCTCTTCTCCTGAGCGGCAACTATGACCTCGGTTTCTTCCTCTTCAACATCATCGCTACGTTCTTCGAAGAATCCCCAGTAGCCGTCTTCGAAAAAGACAGTAAAGGTCGAGGCGCCGACTTTAACCCTATCGCCTGACTTCAGAGCAGACTTGCTCACTAGGGTGTCATTAACGAACACCCCACTGAGCGAATCAAGATCCTGAATGAGCAGGCCCTTATCCCCACCCTTATATCCAATTGTTAGCTGCGCATGATTAAGGGAGACAAGTTTACCTAGCAAAAGGATATCGCTAGAGGTCCCGCGGCCAATTAAGACTTCGTTCTTCTCAATTTCCTGAACGGAGCTCTCCTTGGAACCGTTCTTATTGAGTGTTTGAATTACGTAACGAAAGCTCATTGATTACCAGTAGTAAAAGACCGAAAATATATGAACAATTAAAGCGACAACCATACCGATGGAGACTGGCA
>QIGM01000326.1 GCA_003230795.1 bacterium | reverse complement strand
AGAAAAAAGTACGAGACGAGGGGCTTCATAGCGCTGCCCTTGTTCAGCAAAAAGCTTCGTCCAGACATCCTCGGTATCTGCGAGAAGCACCGAAACAAACTCGGCAGCTTCGTTCTCCTTCTGCGTCGGCTTATACGGTGCCGATTGCGGAGCACGCGTTGAAGTTTGCACGCCTCCAGCAACAAGTTGAAGAATCTGAGAGGGATCTACACCAAGTAGAAATAAAATCACTATTACTATTAGCCCACCGCCGCCGAGATTTATTCCAACGCCTCCCGGCAAACGCGTGCGTCTACCTCGCCTATCTTCAATGTTTGTACTTCTTCTTCCTGATTTCCAACGCATCGCACGCAGTCCTCACCGCAAATTATAAGTCTTTAATTAGACAGTCCAAGAAATCATTTCTGGGGAAATTTCTCCCTCGGCAACGCGCGTAACGCCGCCCGTCATCAGGATACTAAAATCTTCCTTCACGACGATGCTAAGCATCCCGCCCGGCATATGAACGGTGACATCCGAATCGCAAAGACCAAGGCGATGGGCTATTGCAGCAGATGCACTGCTACTACTTCCAGATGCCAAGGTGTATCCCGCGCCTCGTTCCCAAATTTCAATCTTAATATTATTGCGATCGACGATTTCCATAAATTGCACGTTCGTGCGCTTAGGAAAGCGTGGTTCAACTTCAAGATAGGGGCCGAAACGCTTCGCTTCATCCCTTGAGATTTTATCGCGAATAATGACACAGTGCGGGTTTCCAATAGTTGCAGCAGAGAATTCGAAAGAACTGCCATCAACCTCAATTGGCTCACGCAGCACCTCACGAGACTCACCCACGACCGGTATCTCATCACTACTAAAGCTCACTGTCCCCATCTCAACTCTTACTTGGGTGCCACGTTCGAAAACACAGGACTCAACGGCTCCACTATCAGTGAGCACGTGAAATGGTTCATCGCCAACTTCTTCTTTATCCCAAAGGAATCGTGAAAAGATTCGTAGACCGTTTCCGCTCTTTTCAGCGACCGAGCCGTCTGGATTATAAATCGTCATCGGAAACTGGCCGTTCGCGTTTTTCGAATGATGGAGAAGAATTCCATCGGAGCCAACACCGAAGTGACGATGGCAAATCCGCACGACTTGCTCAGAGCTTAAATCTCCTGCACCCTCATCAGAGCGCATTACAATATAGTCGTTCCCCAGTGCGTGATACTTATAGAAGTTCATGAATGTTTTCTCTTAAGTGCATTCACCAGGCTTTGGGGCAAGCCACCGAAATCTCCGTTGGACATCAGTATCGCAAGATCGCCTGATTTAAGCTCCTCGCTCAGATACGTGCGAATATCATCAACTTCAAGAAAACTTTTCGCGAGAGCGCCAGTCGCTTCAATATCTCGTTTCACTTGCTCAACATCAAGCGCAACAATCTCATCATCCGACGCACTATATCCACCCGCATCAGCGACCTCTCGCAAGACCACAAGATCCGCCGCATCAAAGCTCTTCCCATACTCTTCCTGAAAGAATCCTCTCCGGCTAGTGTTCGAGCGTGGTTCAAATACTGCGACAATTCGTTTTTCTGGATAAGACTCTTTTAATCCCCGCAAGGTGGTTGCTACCGCTGAGGGGTGATGTGCAAAATCTTCAATAAGGCTGATACCTCCAGCCTCAAGAAGAATTTGTTGCCGGCGCTGTACTCCGGTAAATGCTTGAATGCCCTGCGCCAAATCTTCATCACCAACACCTAGCCGGCGCGCTATCGCTGCGCTAACAAGAAGGTTTAGGGCATTATGTTCACCACTAAGAATAGTCTTCGCCTTGAGCGTGTGCCCAGCAAGTGAAAAAGTAAGGCGCTGCCCAATTCTTTTTTCAGGAATGTCTTGGTACTGCCAAGATTCTCTATCGAGTAATCTGTGCTGAGATGACTCCTCAAATCCGTAACGTTGGATCGTTGCTCGTACGCTCTTATCTTGCTCCCAAACATCGGCAAGCGCTGCCAAGCGTTCGCCTTGATCACAAACAAAAACCATTCCGTCAGAAGGAATTCGGCGCACGAAAAAAGTGAATTCTTTTTCTATATCTTCGATTGATTCGTAAATATCTGCGTGATCAAACTCTAAGCTCGTAACGACTGCAATATCAGGACGGTAAGAATGGAACTTTGAGTACTTTGCAAAGAAAGCGCTATCGTACTCGTCGCCTTCCATCACAACTACACGATTAGCCAGCAGAAGCTCTTTGCTTACGGGTCGAATACCCGAAGTAAGCTCGTTCGGAATCCCGCCGATAAAATATCCTGGACGTCGCCCGGCACCATCAAGCATTGTCGCAAGCGCAGCCGTCGTTGTCGTCTTCCCATGTGTTCCAGTAATCACGATTGAGGTGCGACAGTCTTCTCGCGTGCCAATTAACAGCGCAGAGAACACCTCGGGCATAGACGCAAAAGGTAAGCCTTGCTCAAATACGGCTTCGACTTCTGGGTTGCCTTTACTAAGCGCATTCCCGATCACTACGAGGTCAGGAGTTTCATCGAGATTGCTCGCATCGAACCCTTGGTAGACAACATCTGCCAAACTGCGCACAACCGAACCCATGGGCGGATAAAACGCTTTATCGCTCCCACTCACTCGAAATCCTAATTGCTTTAATAGAGACAAGACCGCAGCCGTACCAGTCCCACAAACGCCACTGATGTGTATATGGGCTCCTGGCTTAAGCGCAGCGACGTACTGTGCGCGTTCGACACTGGCGTCATCAAGCTCACGTGCAGGTTGAGGTATCTTAGTCATCCTTTTTAAGCGAATATTGGATCTTTTCTACAGTCGAATAATGTTCTCTCGCGGCGGTTTGAGCGAGCTGCTGCAACCAAAAGTCTGCGAGAAGAATTGCAAGCATAGCTTCAGCAATAACGGGAGCGCGAAGCGCGACACAAGGATCATGACGACCAAGTGTCTTTATCGTCTGCGACTGAAAGCTCGTATCAATGCTTCGCTTGTCTTGCGGAATCGATGAAGTGGGTTTAATCGCAAGTCGAACTACTATCGGAGCACCCGAGGATATTCCACCGAGAGTTCCTCCGTGATGATTCGAGGTAAAGCCGCTCGGCGTCATTTCATCATTGAGCTCACTACCGCGTGCACTCACACACTCAAAGCCGGACCCAATCTCGACTCCCTTCACTGCAGGGATTGAAAACATTGCCGCACCGATAGCCGCATCAAGCTTTGCAAATACTGGCTCACCTAAACCGACGGGCACACCATCAGCAACAACCTCAACCATTCCACCAACTGAGTCTCGCGCTTTTCTTGCAGATTCAATCTCAGCAATCATTGCCTCAAGCACATCCGGATCTGGACAACGCACGTCGTTCTCCTCGACCTGCTCCCAAATCCGTTTGATCGCTTGGACTTTGCCGACTTGAGTTACGGCGCTCTTGAATGAGACACCAGCGGACGCGAGTAGCTGCTTTGCAAGACCACCTGCCATAACGCGCGCTGCAGTTTCTCGAGCGGAAGAACGACCGCCGCCGCGATAATCTCTGTGACCATGCTTAGCAAAATAGGTGAAGTCCGCATGACCGGGGCGAAAAAGGTCTTTGATTGCGGAATAGTCTTTGGACTTGGCGTCTGTATTGCGGATGAGCATCGCAATCGGGCAGCCTGTCGTCTTGCCCTCAAACACACCACTAAGTATTTCAAACTCGTCAGACTCTTTTCGAGGACTTACCAACTTCGATTGACCTGGTCGTCTGCGATTAAGGTCGTATTGGATCTTCTCAGCGTCAACCTCGAGCCCCGCTGGACAACCGTCCACGATAACCCCAAGCGCTGGGCCATGGCTTTCACCAAAGGTGCTTACACGAAACAATGTGCCAAAATGACTTCCAAGCATTCTTAATTCACTCGACTAAGGTATTAGGACGTTAAGCCGCTGCTAATATTGAGATAAACTACCGTAAATTCCA
>QIGM01000548.1 GCA_003230795.1 bacterium | reverse complement strand
CGATTAGTATTTGTCGACTCGTACTAGCATGGACTTACAACGTTTAATGGCTCGTTCTTGCAGAATTCTCTTACCCACCTGAACGCTTACTTACTTCCTTTCTACCTCCAATATTTCTCTGGTCGCTGGGTCTGCTTGACTGGATCATCCTTCCAGGCAGGATCCTAAACCAAAATGAGTCACATTCGCGGTTCCACCGTTTCGCCATCCGTTGGTTCCCTGTAGTCTAAACAGCGTAGCGCTTCTTCTCTTGCTCACAAGTTAGGTCTGCTTCATGTCGATTTCGATTTACTTCTGGAAGAGTGCATCAGCTGCGTCGGAAGAGTTAGTGATGGCGCTTCGTGCGGCTGATAGAGACGTCATACGACTTGGAGAACTCGCGGAGGTCTTAGAGCGTTGTGAACGAAAACAACCTCATTTAATTATCGCTGATGCCAGCGCTGATGAGAAAGAGTCTTCTCAACGCTTGATTGAGTTGGCGAATACTCCCGCACTCTATCCGATTCCTCTCGTCTTTATTGCACAAGACGCCGTTAAGAAAGTCGAGATACTGTCAGGTAGTTATCGACAAGTGCTCCCAATAGATGCTCCTTATAGGATTGAGGCGCTGCTCCAAAGTGCGTCAATACTGTTTGACGATGACTCTCAAGTCTTAGCGGGATCTAGCACCTCCAATGAGGAAGGTACCGCCTCCTTAAGTGAAGAGAGCGATGTTGCCGGCGGTCAGCCTGAGGTAGTTTCCTCAGGCCGAATAAAGCGTAAGGTCGTTCCGGAGAACACAGAGGCAATTCTTCGTCGTGTTGCTCAATACCCGGACCCAACTCGCTTGAAGGACTCCTTCGGTGGCGTTACTTTTGCGTTAGCGAGAGAGATAACGCACTATCGCGACGATCTTTTGTTTCCAAAAGATATCAGTTCGCTACCGCTCGAAGACTTTATTTTGAAACAGACGATCGAAGACCCAGAGCTTGGTCTTCACATACGTAGGCTTACCTTTGCGTTATCAGCTATCGCAACTAGCCTTTCTCTCGGAAAAAAGCGAGACGATTTGTTGCGCGCATGCGCTGTTCTTCTGAACTATAAACTTCGCGAAAAAGCGAAGGTGTATCGGACGTATGATTTCTTTCTCGAGAGTTCCGAAGAGGTCACGCGAATTGTTTCCGAGAGTTTTCAACAGACAGCACAGTTCTTACGCAGCAATCTAAACGATACAGAGCTTGCGGATCGAATTGACGCGGTCGCGGCGTTACTGCAAGAGAAAAAGGTGGAATTGCCTGCCGCAGTTCGTCAGGATGCAGAAATCATTCTAGCCGTGGAGCTTTCGCTTCGCAGTTGCTGGGGAAAAGGGCACTGGGATCCTTCCGGTGTTTACCGAGTCTTACGCGCGCAACGTCGTGAGGTGTCTCCAGTCAAAGACAAGAAAGTCTCCTTTGCCTTGGCGAAGCTTCTTGGCGAGTCTGTTACGAAGCATGTCACAGTCGGTAATGTCTTTGTCCATCACTTTGACGAGGATAATCCTGAGCCAGTAAAAACGACCCCGAACGTGAGCTCTTCGCCACCGCTACAGAGTGATGTCTCGGAAGTGAAGCCGAATCAAAACGCAAGTATGCGAGCAGTTTCTCTTTCAGATCTTACGCCCGGTATGACGCTTGCGCTTCCGGTGTACGCACGTGATGGGCGATTAGTCGTTGCTGCAAACACCGTATTATCAGAGGAGTTGTTACTTGACCTTTGGGAGCTTGCGTCTTTGCGAGCGTTGCGTAGTAACGTCGAAGTGTTGGCATAGTCGTCATAGTCATCTAGAAGATAAATTCTCGGACGGCTTAGGGTGTGGTGGGAATTCTTTAATTTGAGAACGCTGGTTGCTCAGGCAGTAGCCTTCAGTGGAGAAAAACCTGATCGGTTTTCCCCGTGTATTGATGACTATCCTCTATGTCTCCTACCGGAGGGTCCGTTCAGTCGCCACGGAGGCTCTTCTTTCTAGATGAGTAGTCATCTTAAGTACGTAATGCTGCTTTGCAATGGACAGAGAAGCCTACGTGGCGCTTGAACGTTTCCCCCGAAAGGGGACAAAGAGAATAGTCATCAAAACACAGCAAAAACCCGATAAGGGTTTTTTCCACTGAATGTTGAGGCCAGAGCGAGGATTTATGTCAAATCAATTAACCGACACTACCCCCCAATCCGTCGAGATATAATTTTTAGATGACTATAGCGACTATCGAATTTCCACCAGTCGAGTTTGCTGATGAAAATGGGCTTCTGGCGCTCGGCGGCAATCTAGAGCCCGAGACGCTTCTAAGCGCCTACTCGCAAGGAATCTTTCCATGGCCGATATTCGATGCTGGCGAGCTTGCTTGGTTCTCTCCGCCTGAGCGGGCGCTTGTGTATCTTGATCAATTTCACATTTCGCGTTCCTTGAAGCGAAACTTACGGTCTCTCGATTTTGAATTGCGAGTTAACACTGCTTTTGAGGAAGTGATTGTGTCCTGTGCCTCTTTAGAGAACAGGGCTGATCAAAGAGGAACTTGGATTACGAAAGAGCTGGTGCAGGCCTATATTCGCTTGCATCACTTAGGGCATGCGCACAGCGTTGAGTGTTGGAGCTCAGGGGAGCTCGTCGGGGGGCTTTACGGAGTTGCGATTGGAGGAATGTTTGCAGGAGAGTCCATGTTCTACCGGAGTCCAAATGCTTCGAAATTTTGCCTCGTAGAACTAGCGTCGTACTTGGTAAGTAAAGGCGTTCCAGTGATTGATTGTCAGCAAAAGACCGCGTTTCTTTCTCAATTCGGCTGTAAGGAAATACCCAGAGAGGAGTTTCTCTCGATACTTCAGCAACAGATTGGAAGAGATATTGCCTTATTTCAGGAGTTTTCTTAGCGCTAAGCCAGTAATTTTGGTGAGTCTCTCTTGGCACACAACAATCCTGATATTACGAAGCGTAGCTCACGCATATGAATCCTAATAATGTGCGAGATTCTGCTGCATAAAGAGTTCCTCGCATTAAGAAAATTATCTAAGTTGAACTAACTTCGTCCACCCTAGAATTTTCGGGTGCTAAGCTTAATTGATGATATCCAAGTAACAAACTATGCTTTGTCCGAGTTGTGGTAATGAAGTTGGAGACGAACTTCGTCTCTGTGACGATTGTCAGGCGAAAGCTGATGCACTTAATCCCGATCTTCAGGATCTAGACACCGATATCGAGGAGTTAGACGCTTCTGGTACGGCTGAAGTTCTAGACGGTCAGGGTGAGTCTGCTCCTGTTCTTACTGAACATCACGGTTACGCCGGATTCTGGCTTCGATTCTCTGCCGTTCTTATCGATGTCGCGATTCTAAGCCTAGTCGAGGCCTTAGCTTCTGTGCTTGTTCTCCGACCTCTGCTCGGTTCTGGTTTAGAGGAACTAGTGAACCGCATATTCACCGGACCTGCTTCTGGTGCAGCCGTAACGCTGTTCTTTATGTCCTTCTTGTCTATTCTAGTCGTTGGAACGGCAATTAGCTTTACCTTCGGTTGGCTTTACTACGCTCTCTTAGAAAGCTCTAGGGCGCAGGCTACTTTTGGAAAACAACTTGTAGGGATATGCGTTGTTCGTGAGGACGGAGCTCCACTGGGTTTTGGACGGGCGAGCGCTAGGTATTTCGCGAAAATATTATCAGCGGCAATCGCCGGTTTGGGATTTCTACTAGCGGCCTTTACTTCGAAAAAGCAAGCTCTTCATGATTCACTTACGGGCTCACTTGTCGTGCGTCGAGAGCCAGTGCCAACGTGGAGAGGTTTTGCGTGTGGCGTACTCGGTCTTGTCCTTCTTCTACTTGTGAGCGCGCTATCAGGGTTTCTAAAAGATCTTGGTTCGAGTTCCTCTTCGTCAGTAGGAACCGGCAGCGCCTCGAATGATCCTTCGACTCCGTTCAGTAGTTCTTCGATGTTTATTCCCGTAACTCAGGGAAGTATCAAGGTAGGGGACAGCAGTGTGGC
>QIGM01000358.1 GCA_003230795.1 bacterium | reverse complement strand
AGCGCCGAGAGATAGCAGGCCCTCAGCCAATTGTTCGCCCACCTCTTTATTCTGAGTCGCCGAAATCGGCAGTTACCTCCAATCCGCTGACCGTAAAGTCGGGAAAGAAAAACTTAGCGCAAACTTGTAGCATTATTGTGGTAGCGCCCACCGTTTCGTATCTAGGGAACTTAGAACGAACAGTGATTAGCGATTTTGGCTCCTCAAGCTCGGTAGATATCGTTATTGCTGCCAATCCTTCGTCTCAGGAAGTTCGTGAGCTCTCCCATGACATCATACGCAAGTTTGACGGAGCCTATGTTGGACATTTGGGGCAGGCGGCAGATGGAGACTTGCGTAACGCTGCCATTGAAAGAGCTCGTGGCGAAATAGTGTTTTTTGCACATCCCGATATCACCTTGAACTCTGAAAGTATTGATGCACATTGCCGATTGCATAGAGAGACAAATTCTCAGTGCGTGGTAGTCGGTGAGCTTTGTCTTGACCCTCGGCTTGTTTTTCGTTCCTTGTCAGGTGTTCTGTTTCGCAAAGGACTTCTAATTAACGAAGGTGAAATGGAAATTACAGAAGACGTCTTAGGTTTGGAGCAATTTCACTCCTTTAACTTGAGCATACCGAGAGAACATTTTTTGCAAGAACGCCTACGATTCGATGGGAAATTTCTCGGTGACTGGGGACGAGATTATTGGTTGGGAATGCAGATACTTGAGCAAGGAATAGAAATTCGCCGCCTCAAAGGCAGTCCGCTGCATTACGAGAAGGATTGGCAGCTTTTGGATTTTTTCCGTCACGAACAGCATCGGACTAATGACATGATTCGTTTGATGAATCGTGAACCCGAGCTAGTGCGCAGCTTTCTTGAGGTTCCAGCAATGACGTCACCAATTGGGAGACGTCGATTACTGAAGGCTTGCCTGAGCTCGCTCCGGTCTTCGAGAAGGTCTTCTATTTCTTGCAAACGCTTGCTGGAGGAGAGAAGACAAATGACGCGATTGATACAGAGTTAGCAGCATCAGTTGATCACTTGGTGCAGTTTCTTTGCGTTCGCCAGCTTGTCCGCCATTATCTAAAATCTCCAGCGTTTGCTGAATTTGAAGTAAACGGACAGTCGATTTAATCAATGCATCTAATGGAATTGAAAACGTAAACACCAAACTCGGCATATGAAATTACTTTTTTGCATGGAGAATCTTTATCCGCTTATCGGCGGCGCGGAACGTAGCGTTGATGCGCTCATACGTTCGATTGCAACTCAAAAAGATATTTCTTCTAGCTATCTCTGCTCAGCTAATGCCGAGGAACAGGATGCAAACGAAGTTTTCGCATCCCATGACATTATAATCACCCAACTGAACTGGGCGAAGAAAGTCATTGAAGGGGCAAGGCTACACGGGAAGAAAACAGTACAGTTTGTTCGTTCTTTAGAAGGCTTTTGTGGTGTTGCTGCCGATTGCTTCGCAGTCTCGCATTGCGGCCAGCGTTGTGAGGGGTGCTTCTATCGTCTTCGCGGAGAAGAACTAGCCGTTCCGGATGTCTTAGTAGCGAACTCCTCGTATACGCAGGCAATGTTGCGCGAACAATACGGTTTGGAGAGTGAAATAATTTTCCCATTCATTGAAGCAGAGCAGGTCAGAGCGAAAGAACGCGAACCTAAGTATATTGTCATGAATCAATTCGCCTATCATAAGGGAGCGGACATTTTTCTCTCGATTGCCGAGGCAATGCCTGACTTGCCATTCCGAATCGTTGGTTCCAAGGGCTGGATGCCAGGCCATAGCGTGCCGAAGAATGTTGAAGTGCTAGGCCCGGTCGAAAGCGATGAGATTTATAGAGAGGCGCTAATTTTCTTAGGTCCTTCTCGTATCAGTGAATCCTTTGGGCGCTGCATTGTTGAAGCACAAATGAATGGAATCCCAGTAATTGCCTCTGATAGGGGTGGTCCACGTGCAGATAATCTTGTCTCAGCGGACTATCGTATCGGAGAGATTGATGAGATTGAACTGTGGGTTGAGAAGATTCGCGACGTGCTATCTCGCTATGACGATGTTGCTGAAGAGGTCGACAACAAAGACTTTTCTTTTTGCAGTGTCGAGCGCGGGGTCAAATCTTTCGTCGAAATTCTAAGACGTCTTAACGGAGAGCCTCAACTAGCCTCAAACTACGAAAAGAAAAACCCAGGTGTTACCCTCGGTGTCTAGAGGTAATGCCTTTCGGAAAATACAATACTTATTAAAGCGGCAACGTCTTAGAGAATCGCCGCCCGCAGAGAGGGTAATCGCCCGGGAAGCCGTCGTGGAGGCGGTTATTGCCGTTACCGGCTGCGGAACTAAATTTGCACCCCTAGGCCGGCGCTTATGCGGCTCTTGTTGCCGCAATTTTATTTCCTCCGCCTCCCAGTCTTCGCTTTAGGCGACCGAAAAAAGGGCTTCCCGGGCGATTACCCTCTCTGCGGGCTACGGTGACAGCTTAATCCCCGGTGTTTTATCTACACGCGAATTGAAATTTCGACAGTCAACGCTCCGAACCAGCCCGGATATTGCGCGAACTTCGTCGCGAGGCGTGCGAGGGCGACAACATACTGATGCTTCCTCACGAGCGATAGGCTGATGCCGCTTGTTCCGAATTCAGGAAGGAGGCAGTGTCTTCAATCGATAACGAAAGTACGGCAGGTACTAGCTATTCTTTCCGGAGCTTCCAGAGAGGACTGTCGCCTGGGAAGCCCTTTTTCCGTCGTCTAAAGCGAAGGCTGGGAGGCGGAGGAAATAAAATTGCACAAGCTACTAACGCAATTGCGTAAACTGAGGGGAGGCAATTTTAGTTCCGCAGCCGGTACTGGCAATAACCGCCTTTACAAGGGCTTCCCGGGCGACAGTCCTCTCTGGAAGCGGCTGCGACACGAGTGATGTGCCGCCGATATTACTTTCCGAAAGGCATTACGTCTAGGGTTTACTCGCAGCCGGGTAGTAGTAGCTGGTGTCCTATAATGTAGGGATTGTCTGCATCTCCTCTTCTGTAATCAATGCAAAAAACTCTCCCATCTCCTAGCGGGACCCAAGCAGAATAACCGGCTTCTGCCCAATCGCCACAAGTTTCCTTATCGATTTGCACACAATTACTGAGCTCGTAGTCGTTTGGAAACGTCTTTGAAGCGGACTTCCAATCAAACTCAAAGACTTCGCCGTCTTCTCGCTTTAGTTGATATGAGATTTCACTGCAGAGAAATTCGCCCTTCTGGTCTCGGAAGCAGACCAAGTTAGCCGGGTCTTGGCTAAGGCTACCAAAGGAGACGATTCGGTCTCTGAAATAGGGATCAGGTGCGAAGCTTGATTGAAAGACTTCTTTACCATCTACAAGTACTCGGCACTTTTCTGCGGATAGAGACACTGTGTAGGTATGAAACTCTGAGGTGTCGAGCGTATGCGAGCCGAGCAACTTTTTCTCTAGCTTTGGCTCCTTCTCTTCTTCGCGCACAACATGACGTTGCAAGTAGCGTATTTCACTCTCGTCGATTATTAGCACGCCTCCCGCCCGAATAACGCAAGCGCCCTCGTCTCCAGAAATTCGCTTAACTCGAACAGAAATATCTAGACTATCCTTCCAGCTCATCAGCGGTGGGAAAGTATACTCAACAGCATCCCAATCCCCACCCTGTGAGCTAATCCGAATACCGTCCTTTGTCATTGTCAGGCCTTCGCCGGAGAGATCCTTTCCAGAGACGGCAAAAAAAGTATCGTCTGCTGAGCCACGCCAAGCGGTAAGCCCGGGCTCACCTCCGACGTTTCTATAGGTCAGCAAAATCTCGCCGTTTGCTAGTACTCCTGCGCACGGACGATGTCCGCACGTCGGATGTGCAACTGCTTCGCTCCAGCTACGTCCCCTGTCGTCGGAAAAGCTCACCATCGTCGGGATATGCATAAATGAGTTCTCCCTCATGTAGGACACGAGTCTTCCATCCGGAAGTTGAATCAGGCTTGCTTCGCAGAGATCGTAGCGCGAGTCTGAGCCAACTTTGGAGCGAAGCTCCCAGCTCTTTCCCGCATCCTCTGTCGCATAGAGAAATTCAGCTAAACTATCGACGTCTTGATCTCGCCAATGATAAGCAAAAATCCATTCACTTTCGCTGAGCTGTAATAGGCGATCGGGCATGATGCCCCTCGCTCCTGTGTCCTGAGGAGGTGTCCAGCTTTGTCCCTCGTCTGAACTAAAAGAGATAAATATTTCCGGGAGAAATTTCTCTGGCTGAGTGATATCGCAAAGAAAAGCAATTCTTCCGTCTGACATTCGAGAGAGGCGAGCGCAGTGCCAGGCGAACTCTTCTTGCGGTCGATGCTCGGGGTAGACGGGGAAAGCCCGCTTATTTTTCCAGCTCTTTCCCTTATCGTCACTCTCTACCAACACCAGCTCGGTAGTAGGCGAGTCTGCCGGATAATGAATATCTGCATCCCGATAAATCCCAAGTAAACTTCCACTCGGGGTAAGCACTACTTCAGGAAAACTGAGGTATCTCTCCTCATTTTGGGCGATGATTTCGCTTTCTAGAATGCTGATTCGGGTATCGTTCATTCGGTATTAACGGGCCTTTATGGAAGAGTAGAGGCAAAACGTATACAAAAAACAATGTTTTCTTTCAAACTATCTTCGTTAGCTCACAGGGCTCCGCTATAATCGTTCCTGTTGCCAGAGTTTACTAGAGAATTGGTCTCAAGAGTTTTAGTTTCGCGCAATTGACTTGCAGAAAATGTAACAGTGTATTTATCTGGCAATACTTACGGTGATTGACGCATTACTCTCTTACATAGATGTCTTAAGGGTGCAGGGAGGTTTTATGTATTCAGACGAGGATTCTACTCCAGAAGATACCTCGAATTCGGACGATTTTGGGGTTT
>QIGM01000117.1 GCA_003230795.1 bacterium | reverse complement strand
CAAGATTGTCGTACCTGGCCGCGCCGCTAACAAACCAGATCCAGATCGACTGGAACGCCGGTTCAGCTCGTTCGCCGAATCGGCGAGACTTTGAAAAAAATGGTGGCCAGGGGCGGAATCGAACCACCGACACGCGGATTTTCAGTCGGTAGGATCTCGGCATCCACTTATATAAAACAACAAGTTAGTCTCCGAAAAAGCGACTATACGGTTGAAAGCGCCTGGCAATGACATACATTTTTCGTGAGCGTGGCACAAAATTGACACTGCCCCACGATCTGCTCAACCGAAAACGTAACGACCCCTTTTGATGTCGATTTACTCTGTTGACCTACTTCAGCTTCGCGGCGTACGTCTTCCTTACGCGCCTGTTGATGAAGCTATTCAATCCCTCGCCCCCGTGGGCTAGGGCCTTCATTTGCTCGACATTTTGAGTGCCTGTGACTTCATAGTTGTAGAGATACACCGATAAGTCGCTGAATTGCACTTTTATTGAGTCATTGCCTATTTCAAACGCAGAGACACCAGAGTCTCCGCCCAAATTCTTATAGGGTTCCATCATTCCTCTCCTTCATGATCTTCTGTTCCAGACGGCGGCAGAGTTTTGCTAAAGAGAACTAACGATTCAGCCCTTCTTTCCACTGGGAATTGCTACTACTTGTCCCAAGAATACGATCGACTCCCGCATTTACACCTTACTTGCTTCTCTACCGAATCGTAGTTCTTCAGCGAGACTAATTCTTCACACTTGTCCTGACTACATCTGACTAGTTTCTCAAAATCTACTATATCCGCCCAAAATGACGCGACATCACCCGCGGAAAGCTCGGCAAAATAGTCATGTGAGTCCTTGTTGCCGATAAACGTAGAGGCGACTAATCGATCGATCGTCTTGTCAGCCTTCAATTCCACACACTTAGCCTTATTGACCTTTGACTTCAGCTCCGACAATAGCTCTCCACACATGCGTTCTTCGTTAGAATCATTCGGCCTATATGCAACCTTGACCTCTAATTGCTGTGCAACGTTTTTGAGGAGATTCTCCAGGTAGATTCTCGCCAAGTTTCCAAGTCCCAGCTCTCCGCCGGATGAAATCTTGGACTCTATCTCTTCCCTTAGTGATTTTTTTTCAACACCGAAATGGGTTCCCTTTGAGTCATTGTGCTTAACCGTTAGAACAACCCAACCTTTAGACTTGACGCGGTTCTTGACGATATCAAACCACGCTCCTTCATGTGTAAATAGAAACACCTGGTATGCATAAAACTCTTCCACTATGAGATCCGCGAACCGCTTACGATGATCTGCATCGAAGCTCGAAATGACATCGTCCAAGAAAATGAACTTGTTTTTCTTATTGAACGCCTCCACCGAAGCGAGAAAGATAGCGATACCCAAACAGTTAAGGTGCGATTCGCTCAAATACTTTTGGGGTGGCGATACGGTCTTCGCATGCAAAAAGTCGTATTCAATCGTTAGGCCGACCAAATCATCTCCTTTCTCTATCGGCACAAGGCGAATGTTTTCGACTCTTTCACCCGGGTTAAGGAATTGGTATATCTGATCTATCCGGGTTGAATATGTCAGAAGAAACGACTGCATAGCCTGCTTCTGCACCTCGAGAAATTTGCGAAACACATCTTCCATCACGTCACGTTGAAGCTCAATTTTCTGCTGGGCGACCGCCAATTTTCGAATCTGCTGATACGCATTTGTCGCGATACTGATCTTCGAATGGGCTTCCCATTTCGGATCATTCTTCTTTGCCGCCCTTAGCCGCTTGACGTCCTTCTTACACAGCTCGTCAAGGCTTTCGAGCAACGCTCTGTCATGCTTGAGCGGGGCCACCACTTCAAGTTCCTCGCCGTCGACGATTGAACTCTTGAGGGGCCCATCAAATTTGGCGATGCCTGCAAGAATTTCTTCCAGCAATTTCTTGTGTTTTTCATTTTCGCTTTCCGAACATTGTGGATCTCTTGTTGCCGTTGTAAGAGCTCCGCGCGCCGCTTCTAGTGCATTCTGATACTCACTCTTCGTGTCATTGAGTTCCTTGTTCTCCAGTCTTACTGCCTCGAGGTCCTTTATTCTCAATTCCAGCGCAGACTTTAGATCGTCGGTACTTTGCTCAACTAAGCACAGGGGACAGCTTTCCTCCTCGTGGACGTTCTTAGTCAGGACATCGTTCCCTGCAGTCAGCAAGCGCCCCAATTCGAGGTTCTTTAACTTTCCTATGTCCTGGACGATTCCATCGAACCTGCCCTTGTACACTGAGTAGATTTCTTCAAGCTGGTCGAAGCTGACAGGGACATTCACTAGACGGTCGGATAAATTCGCTAAGAAAGTTTCTCGTTTTTGCTCGCCGCTATCGTCTGGTTTTTTTACTTTCTCGAGCACGCCTTCGATATCACCCAAAGTCTTGAGCGACGCCTCGATACCTAGTTCACTGATAAGTTTTCCAATTACGGTCAGGAATTGCTTGTCCGAAGTGATATTCTCCCCAAGTTGTTCAATTATTTGACTTTGGTAGTTATTTATTTGGTTGTCGAAGTTACTCGCTTTAATATCGCGTGATAGCTGACGGTAGACTTTCTGGAGGACGTCCCGGGCTTTCGTAATATCCCCGAAACCGATGATCTCAGAAAGAGTCCGTAGTTTTTCTCCCTTGGTACTGAGAACGAAACTGACCAGGTCGCTATATCTCAGGATTAGATTTTCCTGTTCCGAGGATTGGAGGTACTCGACAAATTCTGCGCTCTTGTTGGAAGTTGAACTTTGAAGCTTGTCGCCGTTCATTTCGAGAACTTTTGTGCAATTTAGCTTGCTGTCACTAAATTCGACATTCACCTTCGCATCGGCAGCATCGTCCAAATGGATATTCCGAATGCCCTCCCCTTTTTTCCCTACTTCCTCGCTTGAAAGGTGCTTCACTTTGTCGAAGTAAAGCCACTCGATAGCGTCGGCCATTGTTGTTTTGCCCGTTCCATTGTCTCCGTATACGAGGCACGAGTTGGCATTTGGTTTGAGCGAAAGGGATTTTCGAACGCCGCGAAAACCTGATATCGAGATACTTCTAATCTTGGTCATTTGTGACGACCTCTCTAAGAGCAGATAGGGCGTTTGAAAGATTGGTAGAAGTAAGTTTCCCCTTGTTGAAGAGATCCACAATCGCTGAAATCGTATCCGTGTCGACGGTTTCTTCAGTAGCAAGCCCGCCGAAGAATTCGTCTAATATTTGCTGGCCGCTTTTGATTTCACTTTCCGTCATTGAAATACTCCCAATCAATATTGATCTGTCTTCCCACTTCTGCATTCAAGACATCAAAACCAGTCTTATTGTTGCAAATTGGATACACGCCGAAACCCCTGACGAAATCGGAAATAAAATAGCTCTCGAGTGTTTCCACCTGATAAGGCCAGATTGATTTGAGCATCTCGAAATTAACTACCGTGAACTCGAGACTATTCACGCTCGCGTAGCTAAGTATTCCTTCATTACCAGACGTTCCATCCAAGTGATTTTGCAATCTAGCACCTATACTGTTTGTCGCTTTTTCACTCATACCTATGTAGATGAGACGAGACTGTTTGAACGGATATTGAATACTGATTTCCGTATTGTAGATAAGGTATAGACCAACGATTCCGCGATAACGGCGGACATTTCGCGAATCGAACGGACGACCGTCAGCGAAGTTGATCGATATTTTCTTCATTGCGAGTCCTTGCTCTAAACGTATGGGATGAAACGACGTTGCTCTGCCAGGCATCCTTGGTGCCAAAAGACAACACTTCAGTAGCTCTCCCTGATGTAACCGTCTGCGCAGTTCCACAGCTGTGACTTTAGTTACTGCAATTCCATGGACATGGCCAGAATTCTGTTTCCACGTCACAGCGCGTAACTCTGCTTAAGTCTTCACGCGAGTATATCCAGATAGGGTTGGTAGCTATATAAACGGTCCCGCTTCCTTTCACCGACCTCGGCGATGATGCCGGCGGCCTGCAATAACTC
>QIGM01000329.1 GCA_003230795.1 bacterium | reverse complement strand
AAGCAGGCGTCCTTGGCGATGACGCACATCTGCCAGCTTGGCTGCTAGTGCCCCTTCATCCCAGCGGAATGCTGGCCAGTCGTTTAGTTCATGGATATATTTCATAATCTCCGCACCTTATGCAGAGATTATACCTGTTATTCGCCGCAAAGGCAAGATTTTTATCCGCATAATATGCGGAGAATAGACGCCCGATTCTCCGCAATCAATCGTTTGGCTTAGCAAGCGCCCTTTTCTCGTGGGTATAGTGTGGGCCAATTACATATTTTTTATCTTCCAACTTGGGATTAAACATGGAAGTAGTAAAAATAATTTGGTGCTCGTATTTTGCCGCATTTGATGCATTCACAATAATTTCTTGAAAATTGTGGCTACGCTCCTGCTCCATTCCCTTATCTTCAATGTTGTCCATCAAGAGGAATCTGGGATGATAGAAGTTACTATCCATTGTGGCGGCTGACAAGAGAGCCAAGATTGCAGAGTTTTTAACAACAACGTTACTGCTCTCGGCAAAATTCAATTCTCCGTCAACAAGGATAGAGTTATCTCGGAAATTTACCTCTACCGATTGAGCTCTCTTGAATTCATCTTGGCGATCCAGATCGTCTTTCAGATATTGCTTGGCCTTTTCCGACACAAGTGTTAGAGCCTTCTTTCTTCTGATAGCGCTAGCAGTTTCAAGTGCTTTCTGTCGATCCTTGAGGAGTGAAATCTGCTCTTGAACTTTTGCCTTTTGCTCGGTTAGCGACTGGATTGTCGAGACACGATCCTTGAGGCGGTTAAGTTCACGTATCTCACGGTCTATTTGTCCGAGTCGCTGATATCTTTCAGCAACGAAACTGTCTCTGGGCGATGTGCTCAACTCAAAGCGAACAGAAAATTCTGACAGCTGATCCTGATAGGTTTGGCGCAGCTTTCTAAGTTTTTTAGCAACATAATTAGAATTGCCTTCTCTTTCACTAAGGAGCTGTTTAGATTCTCGAATTTGAATATCGATATCCATTTTGATTTGCAGATATCGAGAACGCTCATGTTCGGGCTGAGTTTCGGCTTCGCACAAGATGCAATGATCTGGATCGTCGCGGCTCGACAGCAGTGCGAGACATGCGGGACAGTGGGTAAACTCTATTTTTCCAACTATTTCAGAAGAAGTCAGTGCCTTAGGAAGTTTTTCCGAAAGTTCTTCAAGATATGTGAGAAAACTCCTCAAGTCAGCGATTTCCAGTTCGTTTATCTGGATGGTTTGTTCAGCTTCATTAAGTTTGGTACTTGTTGTTTTAATTTCTTTGGTTGCCTGCTTTCTGCCTTCGATAAACTCTTTGACCTGCCCTTCATCAACGAGTTCATCAGCATTGTTGATTTCTTCCTTGAGGCGCGCACATTCCTGCTCAAGCTCACCGATGCGCCCGTTGACCGTTTCGACGCGCGCCAATATTTCATCATCAGGCAAAGACTTCAGCAAGCTATCAAGCTGCTGAGAAAAACCATCAAATTGCTTGTTTAATTCGCGAAGATTCAGCTCGAGTTCATAGGCTTCATAACCGTTTATCCCACACAAAAGATCCCCAACCGCCTCGCGAATTTCTCGAGTGTCGAATGATTCATAACGGAAAAGAAAGGACGCTGGCGTCCGCTGGTCTGAGTAGAGTAAACGCAACAACTGGTGCATTGTGATATTTGAGGCACCTTGGCTTTGTGCCTCTGGGATTCCACAAGCACGAAACATTATTTGGGAGAAGCTCTCGCTATTTGTTTGCCGCCTAATGGGATACGTTTGCCAGCCATCGAGTCCTTGCTTAGCAGCCTCTTCAAATGGTCCAAAAAATACTTCGATCGGCGTTTGTGCCTTATCAATCGTACGTTTGGCAGTGATTACGCCTCCAGCAGTTACAATTTCTGCTTGAACTTCGTCGCAATTTGCAGCAACTGTTTTCCAATTATCGAACTCACCTCCGAGTGCATAAAAAATGAAGTCTGCGATTGTGGATTTGCCTGAGCCGTTTTCGCCACGGATTACGTTCACTCCGAGATGGAATGAATGGTCATAAACTGGAACACCAGATTGAAGTACACGAAAACGGCGGAGATAGAACTGCGCTTGTGTCATCGTACCAACCTCCGTAGGCCAGTGCTGCTGCGAATAGAGGCGATTTCCCTATCAGTCGGAGCAAAATCCGAGACTAGAAAGTTGGCAAGCTCCCGTTCTTTTTTTGAGAAAAGTACTAAGAACTTTCCTTCGAACAACTCCGCACCACCTGCTGATGGACGCGCGGACCCCTGCTCTAGACCATCAATATCGATAAGTCCCTTTCCAGACAAGGTACGAAAAGCCTGTCGCTGTACTTCATCCATTTTCTGAAAGAGGATTGGGGCAGAAGGATACGACACGAATTCTTGCCCTGGGCGTGTCACTTTCAACTCGCGAAAACGCTGCCGCACCTTGTTTGGCATATGCGTATTATGAAGTAGTGAAGGATTGGCAAGATAAAAGTCAGTTATAAACAACCGCTCTTGAGAAGGTGGCTCAGCTGGATTCCAAAGTGCCAGCAACCCTGCCATTCGGCGAATAGCATCATAAATATCGAGCTGGGGATACCATAAACGTCCGATCATGGCTTGTCCCACTGTATATAACATTGCTCAGTAAGAAAATAGAGAGCCTGAAGTACTGCACTCGGACTCGGTAATCCAAATTCAGCATTATTAGCAATCGGATCAATTACGTTGTTTTGAAGCGCAGTTGCAATTTGATCGTCGTTTGCTCCATTGCAGATTTTTGCATTAAAAACATGCGTTATGAAGCGCTGCTCAACAGCAGACAACACTGCATCATTTTTTTGTTTTGCATCTGTGTAGAGCCCAAGCTTGTGGTACTTGCGAGCGAATTTACTCTGAAGATCATTTGCATTTTGGTATTCATGCTCCCTACCAGCATCAATAAGCTTTTGAAGCAAAGTTCTGCGGTCAGTGTCCGAGGCTTGCGAATAATCGTCGAGGCCGAAGGAATCATCATCGCCAGTCATGGAAGCTGGGCAACTCTCTAGCGCTTTCTCAATATGGCGACACAGCGAAATGTATATGAGCGCTTCTCGGTTTCTGGGTTTACAGATGTCGATATGGTCAGCATCAATACCCACTGGGCGCGTCTTTCCCACTCCAGGGTCGGCACTATCCTTAGAAACTACAAGAATGGAATTATTAGTCTTGAATTTCTCGTAATATGAAACCGTCGCAATTCCATTTGCTTCGGCCAGATCGCGGTATGAATGGTTAAGACTGGTAAGGTAACCGTTATCGTTGCTTAACAGATTAATGAATTTTGACGCAATTCTTGGAGCAATAATTTTTACCGTAGCAGCAACGGCTACTCCCTTGTGGGGTGTAGCCATAAATGCAGCAAGTTTGATCTGATTGCTTATGCTACTCCAACCATCGTCGCCGCTTTCATTGCAGGCCCGCATGATTTCTTTTGCCAAAATGCCGCCAAGGCTATGAGCAACAAAAGCGATTGGGTGCTGACCTATCCCGCAAGATGCTAACTGCTCAATAATATTATTTGCTCTTTCATGAATATCCATCTCCTTCTTTGCCCACCTCTCGAAAATGCTTGAGGGATAGCCAACGGTATAGATGTTTATGCTTGGGAACTTCTCACAAAGCCACTTCGGCCACAACTCTTTGGTATCACCCGCAGACCAAGTTCCTGAGGAATCACCTGTTAGTCCATGTATGAAGAGTACATCGAGCCGAGCGTTTTCTTTGTCTCCACAAACATGTTTGAATTCAAGTGCCACAGTCATCGCAATTCCTTATTCAAAACTTGCTCCATGCTCTGCTGCCAAGCAGATTTAAAAGCAGGGTCATTTGCAAAGAGCTTGTAAAGTTCTAATTCATCTTTACGACGATTCAACATGATGTCTTTCAACATTTTTTCAAAAGCCAGCCCACGATTATGGGGGTCTGGATTATTTCTATATTTGGTTTCAAAGTCTGGGTGAGCTTTGATGCTGTCGGCAAT
>QIGM01000201.1 GCA_003230795.1 bacterium | reverse complement strand
AGATTTCCCGGTGGAGTTTGTCCCGGTGGAGTTTGTCACTGTTGAGTCTGTCTCGGTGGAGTCTGTCACTGTTGAGTATTGCTCGATAAGAGTAGACCAGGTGCGAGCCCAGTTTGGATCAAACGAAGCGAACTGGGAAACAAAGAGAGAACGTGCCTCTTGTACTTCATCCGAATTCCACCATGTGTTCAGGTCTTCAATCACTGACTTGGTCTTTTCTGCTGCTGATAGAGGATCGAAGTGAAGGATACCGCATTTCTCGAGGGCATCAAAATAGGGTGCTGCAGAGTCTCGGGCGTAGAAGTATTCTCGCGAGCTTAGGATGAGAGTGGGCACATTCTTTGCTAAGCACTCGAGATAACTCGTGCCTAGGTGATCGATAATTACTAAATCCGAGCTTAGTACCTCCTCTTCTAGGTTCTTTGCTAAGCTTGTCTCGAAAGTGATGCCCGCGTCTCGAATCCGGTCAGGAATTTTCCAACCAAAATCATCACCGGGGTAGTGCCGGAGGTAAAGCGGAGCATCAGATGGGAGTGCGCCGAGGAACAGGATAGCGTCAGAGATGTAGCTTTTTAGAACAGCGCTTGAAAGTGGTTTAAACTGAAGTCGGAATACATGCCGTGAAAAACAGTTCGAAAGGAAAACTATTCTTTGGGCTTTTTCGGGGACGGGACGTTTCTTCGGAAAGGGAGAGAATTTAGGATGAGGGAGAGGTATGGCTCCACGTTCCTTGCCCCAGCCGTAACTACAATAGGCGTCCGATGTTTTGATTTCTAGGTCTTCCCAACTGTGAATTCTCTCGGTGCCGTAAGCTCCACCGTGCTGCATGTAGACTAACTTGCTAGAGGCCAGATTCTCAGCAGTGAAAAATCGAAAGACACTGTTGGTTGTGAATGAATTTGCTGAGAAGAACAATTTTGGTGCTGCGCCGCAGCGAGCGATAACTTTTTTGCGAAAGTCTTGATAGCTCTCTAGGTAAAGAATCGGAATGTGTTTAAAAACTAGCGCGCGAGTCAGCTTGCGAAAAGAGTCGCCGTGAGCAGTCGCATCTAGAGATTCTCGCAACTCGTGATCAATTCGCAGTGAAGTCGGGATTCGATATTGGAAATCATCAAAAAAGATGTTCCTAGGTAGTTTTCGAAGCAGGGCTCGTCGTGAGCGTAAATCCTTTACGCTCAAACCTGCCTGCACAAGGTATGCTCGCGGAGCCGTTTTCGAAAGCGAGCGCAAAGGCTGCAAAAGGAAGGTGGAGAATCGATGAAAGCGCTCGTGTTTCTTACTTACGTAAGAGTAGTGAGTCGTTTGTTGAAGTGGACTGTTGAGTGGTCTTTTGACGTTCGGGAGGTCTAGCTCTTGGATAATATCAGAGTACATTTGGTAGGCGTATTCGTCGCGATCGCATGACCATCCGAGGTAGGAGCGAAAGTCGCTTGGGATCACATGCTGCCCTTTCGGTAATGTGTGGGTATCTAATCCCGGAAATCGTTCGGAAGCTGCGATTATACTAAGATACTTGTCGTAGAGTTGATCGATAAAACTGCGTAACCACGGACCAAGTAGTCGCAGATAGTACTGCGGGGGATGCTTCTCGCCGTGCACGAGGTTTAGTTGCTCGCTGAGTACCTGGATCATCTCGTCGAAAACCTTGTCGCAATACAGTATTGCCTCTTCGATTTTCTCTGCGCGGTCCCAGTTAAAGGGAGCATCAAGGTAATTTCTGGATTGCCAGGCATCTTTTCTATTATACCGCTTGCACCATTCGCCCAAAAACAGCAGCTCGCCTTCATCGGGCCAGGTCTCTTCAAGTGATGTTGTAATTAGGTGTTTACTCATGGAGAGGCTAGGCAACTACTTCTATCATTTCTTTGCTACGTAAGAGCTTGCACATCGAAGCAAGCGATGGAAGCGGAATCTGGCTGGACTCACTAATCTCAAGCAAGGAGCGCTCTCCATCGAGCTCGAATAGAAGTCGTTCTATAATTTCGAGTTCGTCTTCGCTTGGAGTGTTTTCAAGTTGATATCTCGCTCCGCCAAGCTCTGGATAGAGCCCTCTTCGTCCGAGTTGGTATTCGCAATGTGGCTCAGTGCGTCGGTAGCTTCGATTCGACTCCAGTAGCTCTATCCAGTTTAGATAGACCTCAAGCGCTTCAAGGAGGGACGCAGAAGAGACGAACTCTAGGTTATCAAGCGAGGTGTGGTATTCGGGGAACTCGTAATACTTGTCTTTGCAAAAACTCAGCATTGGGATGCGAAAACCGGGAGAGGTGAATTGTCGCTCGTCGCTGCCTGCTGGGAAAAAAGGATACTCAATCCAATCATCTGCGCAGGCTGAGATTGCTTGGCGAGCTAGGCGATCCGCAGCATGGTTTTCGAAGTAGCTTGTTTTAAAGCTTAAAGGGCCAGGGCCGGCGTTGCACGTTGCCACGGCACCGCAAAAAATCTTCTCAGCTACTTCCGGAAACTGAGCGAGATAGGCAATAGGTCCGATGGTTTCCGGAGCAATTACTAGTCGGTAGCTATAGAAAGTGTTACGTGAAGCGAGCAGGGAGAATAGTAACGTCGATAAAATTACACCCGAGAGATTGTCGTTTGCGAGTGAGGGGTGGCAGCAGTAGCTGGAGAGAAGTATCTCCTTGTCGCTTTCTCCTTTAGAGACGGCGTCTGCAAGACTAAGCGAGCCCTGAGGGTTAAGGCTTGAGTCTATTCGCACATGAAGCTTTGTCTCAGGCGAAAGCCGTTGACGAACCGAATGTGGCAAACAGAATCCCCAGCTGCGTTTATAGTAAGACGTACGATAGGGGATGGCGTTGGGCAGCTCGGGTAGCGAATTTAGTCGTCCCTCAAGTTCCTCAAGACTGAAGGTGCCCTCGACAGGTTCACTATAGGACACCAAGGAAATATTGGACTCGGAGAAATCTGCGAGTACTTCACCGTCTTCGGTTTTTAACCAGGCTTCTTCGACGTTCCATTCGTCTGGTACCCTCCAGTCAAAGACTTTGGTTCCTGAAGGGATCTCGTGAATAGAAAGTGGTACCACTTCGCTTAAGCGTTGCAATGTTTTTCGATTCGCTTCGCCGGTGATGCTGCGAGCGAGAGGGAAGAGTTCATCGAAGAGAGATTGAGCCTCAGCGTTAAGACGAGAACTATCAACTTTGGTCCCGAGAAAAGAACTCTTCATAATTAAGCATTAACTATCTAGGATATTCACGAATACAAGTCTTGATACTATACGATGCCTATGAGCATTTTCTGCTAATCATCGTAGACTCCAAAAATACCACAGTCGGAACTGCGGTTATCTCGATAAGCACTACCTGTCTCTCTGCATTGCAGAGAGTGGGGGTACGAAGCGGATTTCAATTTATCTGAAACGAAGGGCAAGGGACAATCAAACTCTCTGGCTAAGCCGAAAAGATTTGAACTATCTGGTCTAGAACAAGGATGAACTCAGTTTTGTGGAAGACGAGGTGAGCGAGAAGAAGGTAGTAGATGAGGATATCGAGGAGGATTCGCTCCGTAAGCGATACTTCTCGAAGCTTGGAGCAAGTGTTCTCGGAGCACCGCTGACGCTTGCGATACACGCGATAGCGCCGAGACTTCTTGGGGCGCACGCGTACGGCGATTTTAGTTTTCTCAGTTCCTTCTTTACTACTGTCGTTGGATTCTTTGATACAGGCAGCTCGCAGGCGCTCTACGTAAAGCTATCCCAGCGTCCAGAAGAGAAAGGTTTGCTTCGTTTCTATTGGGAAGTATGGGCCGGACTCGCCGCGACACTCTTGCTATCGGTTATTGTTCTCGCGTCTGGCTCTCTTTCTCAGACTATCTGGCCGAGTCAGGGGACTAGCGTTATTGTCTTGGCGGCGGTCTGGGCAGTGCTCACTTGGTTTACACAGTCTCTTTGTCGATTGGTCGACGCCTATGCCCTGACTGTTCTCGGCGAAGCTATTCGTGTTGCTCAGCGTCTTTGTGCCGTATTGTTACTGGGCCTCTGTTTGTTCTTTTTTGGACAGATCAATCTGAGTTTCTTT
>QIGM01000405.1 GCA_003230795.1 bacterium | reverse complement strand
TCAGCTTCACTTTGCGGAGATCTTTAGCAAGCAGTTCTTGGCCAACACTGACTGAGCGTTTGCGTTCTTCGGATTTAAGATAACTTCGTACACGTTGTTTTGCCTTAGTGGTGACAACGATTTTTAGCCAGTCTTTGCTGGGGGACTGGCCATCGGAAGTTGTGATCTCTATCGTATCTCCGTTCTTTAGCTGATAGGCGAGTGGGACTTGTTTACCGTTGACCCTTGCACCAGTGCAGTGATGCCCAACTTCGGAATGGATTTGGTAAGCAAAATCAATTGGTGTCGCTCCTTGAGAAAGTGAAAGAACTTCCCCTTTGGGAGAGAAAACAAATACCTCGTGCGGGAAGAGGTCTTCTTTGACGCTTGATAGGAATTCAATAGGATCGCTGAGAGCTTTCTCTGATTCTATCAGATCGCTCAGCCACGGGAGTTCTTTTTCTCCCTTTGGACGAACCGTTTCCTTATACATCCAATGCGCAGCGATTCCTCGTTCTGCGATATCGTGCATTTGGTGGGTGCGAATTTGGATTTCTACCCTTTGAGCTTTGGGCCCGATAACAGTCGTATGCAGGGATTGATAATTGTTTGGCTTCGGCATGGCGACGTAGTCTTTGAAGCGACCAGGAATCGGCTTCCATGCTGCATGAATCACACCGAGGGCGGCGTAGCATTCCATTGTTGAATCTACGAGGATACGAAATGCGATCACATCAAACACTTCGTCGAAGTTTACATTCTGCCGCTCCATTTTCTGATAGATCGAATAGAAATGCTTTGGGCGTCCAGAAACGTCTCCTTTGATGCCGTTTTCCTTGAGCTCATTTGAGATGAGGTTAACAACTTCGTTGATATAGAACTCACGGTCTTTTTTCGAATCTCGAATGTGCGACTTGATGCTGTCGTATACTTTGGGCTTTAGGTATCGGAGAGATAAATCCTCGAGCTCAGATTTCATCCAATAGATACCGAGACGACTCGCGAGCGGCGCATAAATATCCACCGTCTCTTGTGCGATGCGTGTTCGACGCGATTCCGAGAGGAACTCGAGTGTGCGCATGTTGTGCGTGCGATCGCAGAGCTTGACGAGAAGCACTCGGATGTCTTTCGACATCGCAAGAAGCATTTTTCTGAAGTTTTCAGACTGAGCCTCTACCTTAGAGCTAAATTTAACTTGAGATAGTTTGGTTACTCCGTCGACAAGCTCGGCAACGTCTTTGCCAAATTCTTCTTGGATAGTGATCAGACTAACGTCTGTGTCTTCGACAGTATCGTGAAGGAGAGCAGTGACTATCGCAGGGACATCAAGTCGGAGTTTACTTGCTAGTAAGGCTACGTTTTGAACATGGGTGATATAGGGTTCTCCAGACACCCGTGTTTGGCCTTGGTGATTCTTCATTGCGAAGGAGTTCGCTTTACGGATGATCTCCGTATCCGCCTCGGGTAGGTAGTCGTGAACCGATGAGATTATGTCTTGAAGCTGCACCGCATCCTTATCATCTTAATTCATCGCCGTTTTTGTCATCGCTATGCTCCTATCTCTGATGACATTAAGCACTGGTCACATTTCTCTATTGTAGCCGACTTGGTGTTCTGCTGGAAGCACGAGCGGTTTTCGCAAGCAAAAACAGCACCGCTAAGGCTTCAGCCAGGCACGAATGACAATCTAGAAAGTTAGATGCGTGGAACCGTTAACCGGTCTTCGCTTCTGATGCTGGCGTTTCGAGTGCTGCAGCCGGAGCGACAGGAGCTTCTTCAGCCGGGGCTTCAGTGGGTTCTTCCGCCTTTGGCTCTTCGCTAGCTTCCTCTGCTGGCGCCGCTTCTGCAGCGGCAGCCGGTGGGGCTGCTGCTGCGGTTTCGGTAGTGGCCGGGGTTGTAGTGGCCGGTCTGGCAGAAGGCGAGGTAAGCGTGGCTAAATCGAGCTCCTCGAGTAATGGATCTGAGAACTCCTTCGCGGGACTTGATTCTTCATTACGGAACGTAACCTTTCCGGCAGCGATTTCTCTTAGGGCAGAAACTATTGCTCTATTGCCTTTAGTGTCTGTAACTGGCGTAGAACCAGCGAGAATCTGCTTCGCGCGTCGCGCAGCAAGCCGCACTAGTGAGAAACGGTTTCCCTGATGGTCTAAACAATCTTCTACTGTAATACGAGCCATAGAGCCGTCATCATCCCAAATAAAATCTATAGAATGGCGAAAAAACGCCAAAGACAATCGCCGCATTTGCGAGTATGTTTATAGGAAATTGCGCACGCGATCGAGAACCTGACTTGGTTAGCAGAGACTAGGGTTTTGGTCAACTTTACTTCGTGAAAACACGAGAAAATCAGGAACAATGGACAGTATTTCGGTACTATTTTAGTTAAAAAGCCCTTTTAACCTTGGCCTCGCAAATTTGGCTGAGCCCGTCTACAATCCGGCGAAATAAGTTTAGAGGGAAATATACCAAATGAGCATCGAAGACGAGGACAGCCGAGAAGCTGATTCTTCTGAAGAGAAAACATCGCGCCCGAGCGCAGCGAAAAAGCCGATACTAGTCGAAGGTGGTGGACGTTTTCGCGATAAATTTCAAGGGAAGACATTTCTGATACCGAGTTTCATCACGCTAGTGGGAACCTTCTGCGGTTTCCTCGGCACGGTGACAGCCTTTCGTGGGGACTACGTCTATGCCTGCAAATGCATCGCGCTTGCGATACTCATCGATGGGCTTGATGGAAGGGTTGCGAGAAAACTAAATGCCACGAGTGCCTTTGGCCGAGAGTTTGATTCCTTAAGTGACGTGATAGCTTTTGGCATAGCTCCTGCGGTGCTCGTTTATAGTTGGGGCTTTAGTAGCACTGCCGATGAGTTCGGTCTTCTCGTTGCTTTCCTCGTGCTAGTTTGTGGGGCGACTCGCTTGGCGCGCTTTAATATAACGAGCACGGGAGAGATGAAGCTCTCTCGAGACTCGAAAGGCTTTCAAGGCTTACCTATTCCTGGCGCGGCAGCAGCGCTTGCATCAATAGTTTATCTGTTTCCGGAACCCTTGGAGAACGAAATTATTGTCGGCTTGATGATGGCTTATACTGCTTTGGTCGCGGGGCTTATGGTGAGCACGATAGAATTTTTAAGCGTTAAACATATTCGCCTTACCGAAGGTAGTCTTCGGTTTAATGTGGTGGTGCTCGCAGTGGCGGTGGCGCTTACTTGGAAGTATTCGCAGGTGATGATTGCAGTTGGGTCTACTTTTTATGCAATGAGTGGGGCGTTAGGGTTTCTTTGGGCTCGGTATTTTCCTCGGTCTTGGGAGAGGCAGAAAGAGAGGTTTGGGGCGGTCGCCTGAGAGGGGTGTTAGTAGTTGCTTTTTGCGAATGGTCTGGGGTTATGCGTCTCCGGGCCAGGTGACTGGCGCACCTGTTCCCTGCGACGCATAACCCCAGACCATTCGCGTGGTATGTTCTCTCTCTCAGTCTGGCGCTTGGGGTGTGTGCGTGTTTGTAGCAAGTTGGAAGACTGTTCGTTGCTTGAGGGGGGAGAACCCCTTTTTAGGGCGGACGGCGGATGAAAGGCGAGACCACTGCTGAAAAAAGAGGCAGCAACGGGAAACTTTGGATTGTTCCCGTTGCTGCGTAAAAATCGTTCTACTTCTTACGAGGACTGTTTGCCATTGGGTTGTCCCCTAAAAGGTAATTTCTTCCGAAGCATCATTACCAGTTGATACGGGCCCCGTGCCGTCAGGATCGAGTTCTTCGGTTCCAATGCCTATGTTGTCATCGTCGATCTTTGGCGTGTCATCGGGTTCTTCTGCAAGGGAGGCTGCGATTTCTTCTTCGCTCATTTCGCCTCCTTTTTGCTTCAAACCGCTGCCATCGGATGTGGTAACTTCGGCTGCCATCGCATCGAGAGCCTCTTCAGCCGCAGTTGTATCTTCGGAAGCAGCTGCGGTGGGACGACCTTCTTTCTTCGCTTGAGCCTCGGCAATCGTGAGGTTGTGAACGACTGCCACGCAAGCACAGAATTGTCGAATTCGTACTTCGTCGCGGAGTTTCAGAGTTTTCAC
>QIGM01000246.1 GCA_003230795.1 bacterium | reverse complement strand
TAAATCAAAGACACTTGGGCCTATCCTTTTTTGGCTCAACTCTCATTCGCGATGGAGTAGCGAAAATCCGCCATGAATAAGTTGCTCTGGATAACAGCAATACTATTAGTCACTATCGCAATTTGCGGCCCTGTCGGCGATCCCGATCTCTGGTGGCACATAGTCGTGGGTAAATGGGTTCTCGCTCACGGTGAAGTTCCGAAAGTGGATCTTTGGAACGAGTTCGCTGCCGGAACCCCTTGGCGTGCTTATTCTTGGAGTAATGAAGCTGTCTACGCCTGGGTAGATGCACGCCACGGAATATTCGGGCTCCTCTTGCTCAAACTCTTATTGTCGTTTTGCTTTGTGAGCACACTCACAATAGCCATGACTAAGATTGCCGGAAGTCGAATACTCGGACTTCTTTTGGGAACAGCGGCAGCCGTTGGCTGCTACGCTCATTTCGGTCTTCGCCCTCAGGTAGTCTCATGGATTTGCTTTGCCCTGTGCCTTCTACTTTCAGAACTCACTCTCCGAAGAAAAAAGGTCACCCCCCTGCTTGCCCTTGCACTCGTCTGCACAACGGCTCTCTGGGCTAACTCTCATATAAGTACGATTTTTGGTTTCCTAGGAATAGTCTTGTGGAGTTTTGACTTCACCAAGCCACTTACAAGCTTGGGAACAACGTCTAAGCTTCTCGGTCTCGCGTTCTTGGGCACCCTTTGCACACCGTACTTCGGCGCAGAGTGGCTCACGATGCTGGGAAAAGCGCAGCATCCGTTTGCTCATATGTATATTCAGGAATTTCAACCTGCAACGCTCTACCACGCTGGTGCGAATGTAGTCATTTTGCTCTTTGCGACACTGCTCGTTTTGATTCACCGGAATCCACTACTTTTGATTCCTTCTCAATTATGCGGTGCGGTGATTTTACTTTTTGCGGCCCTCAGTGTTCAGAAATTCATTCCCTTCACTGCAATCTACCTCGCGTTCTTAATTGCCCGCTCATGGAGCATTGCCGAGGAACCGGAAAAAGAGTTTGGAAATCTAGGCTACGGTATGGCACGGCTCAGTAAATCGCTTGCAACCATGCCGCTTCTTCTAAGTATTCCGGCACTGAGCTTAGGCTGCCTCTTTATCTGGGGTCTTTCTCGCCCTCTTTTTGCACAACCGCTTGATTTGAATAGCGTTGCGAAAAAGCCGCTCGATTTCATCGAGAGCAACGATTTGCCTACTCCAATCCTAAACACCTTCAACGACGGAGGATACATTCTTTATCGCTACGCGGCCAAGGACGGGACGCCGAATCTTCGTGTGCCGCTAGACGGCCGCACGAACGTAAACACTCATGCAGCGACGCTGGCTTTTCTCTCGGCCTTACGAGGGAAAGAGGATTGGCGCACTTACTTCAAACTCGTTAATCCCAAAACAGTGCTTTGGTCGAACGCATTTCCTTTAGTTAGCGTGCTCTTAGAAACAGAGGAGTGGTGCCACGTATACCCTAAAGAGGGGAACACAGCCGCACGTTGGTCCATCTTTATTCGGAAGGACGTATTCGATGAAAGCAAACTTCCCTCGAGAAATTGCGCGCAGGCCGAAGACGCTACGGAGAATCTGTAGTCTCAGCGACTTCAACGACAGCAACAGCCTCACCATCATTCTTTATCGCCAATTCTTCTTTGGTTGCAGTTTGGCTGCGAAACAAACCGACTACTTTATTTCCAAGCGCCGCAATACCACGCCAAAGCTTAGGCAAGAACCAGGCGACAAATACAATAAATACCAGCAGCAGAGCGAGAAATAACCACGGATGGTTCAAGGCCGTCCAAAGTCCTACGACAACCAGTGCATCTTCGGAAAAAGAAGCGACCCAATTCGATACCGGTTCCGGAGAGGTATTAATCATTAAGCGCGTTCCCGCTTTCGTCGCATGGGTCGCCGCACTTACGCCGCCTCCGAGAATTCCGGCAGCGATAGAGACAGCAGGGGTAACATCTCCCATTGCTCCAGCAGCGAGAAGCGCTCCAGCGGGAATGCGAACAAACGTTTGCACGCTATCCCATCCGCTATCTATCCCCGGGATTTTATCTGCGAAGAACTCAATGAAGAACATCACGCCCGCTGCAGACAACACTAGCGGGTTATTTAGTACTTCTAAGGTAGGTGGAAGCTCCATATTGCCGCTGACACTCAGCAGGCCGAGCACCAAAATTGCGGCATAAAGGTTAATGCCGCTGGCCCAGGCAACTCCCATCCCAAGCGCAATAGCTTGAACTAGCACATCGAAGTCAGTCATCGCTCTCTCCAATAAATCTACTGTAAGACTTTATTTAGACGCGAGAAAAAGTACTAAATTCAAACCGCAATTTTCAGCTACGTACCGCAGAAGAGACGTCAAGCGAACGTATTAACTAAACAAAAGGGAGATTTGCTCTCTCGCTCGCTCCTCACTCAAGGAACCATGTAGACCGTTATGAAGAATATCATCTCCGAAGCGGCCACGAAGAGTTTTCTCTCCAGCCTGAACTGGATCTGTAGGACCTATCAATTTTCTGAGATTCACGACGGCATCTTCGCCTTCAAGCACACAGAGAAATACTGAGCCGCCACACATGTAGTCGAGCAATCGAGGAAAAAAGAACGCCCCCTGATGCTGAGAATAGAGCTGCTCTACTTCTTCACGCGAAAGGGTACGAATCTCTGCAGTAAGCACAGATAACTCGCTCTCCTCAAAGGCAGTCAGAATTTTCCCCAAGACATTCTTCTTAAGGGTGCTTGGCTTAACGATGGCGAGAGTCTTTTGCATTCTTCTACGACAACACTTCACTAGTTAAAGATAAATATCGCGACTACCGCTGGGCAGACGAGGCAGACGAGATACGCATGAATTCCGGAATGAAATAGCGCGATTAAGGCAGAAAGGGAAGTCTCTCGCCTCTAAGTCCCCTAGGAACACCTGATTTGCGCGTCGTTGACATACGGAGAGGACAGTAATAATAGCTATCTAGTCATTAATTCACTACTCCTTGGCTTTTTAAAATATGCCCCACGCGACCCATCCCGACCACGACCGCCTTCTCCAAGAACTACAGAGCGGCGCCTTTTCCTTTGTCGACCTCGGTTGCGGCACTGGTGAATCAATATCGCATTGTGAGAAACAGTTTGGGCTAGGCAAAGGGATTGGATTTGACGTCAATCCCGAGAAAATAAAAAAGGCTATCGAGAATAATTATCCCGCTATATTCGCAAACGTTACAAAGGAAAGCTTTGACGGTGGTCTCGTGCGGTTCTGCACGATGATGGATTTCCTTGAGCACTTACCGTCGGAGGATTTAGCGAAAGAAATTCTGCATCGAGCAGGCGGCATCGCGAGCGACTTTTTATTTATTCGTCACCCGAGCTTTGAGGACATCGACTACCTCGCTGGACTAGGGCTAAAGCTGGGATGGACGGACTGGAGCGTGCATACAAACATGATGCTCATGGAAGATTTCCACAGAGTGTTTGAGTCTCTCGGGTTTGCTGACTACTGCATCATCCCTCGAAAGCAGATACTTTCGTCGGCTCATCCTTCAATTGTCCCCGCCGACGCACCAAGTAATGCCGTGACATACGATTCTCAAACCCACGGCCCAAAGAAAACAGTTTACTTTTCACGTCCGGTTTGGACTCAGTTCGATATATATGTCCGACTTAGCGACTCGCTTTCAGTGCAAGATTGGAGCGCCGTACTCCGAACCTCTCACGTCGAGGACATAAATAGAGAATTACTTTCCTGTCTAGAACGCGAGGTGAGTAAACGACGCAAATTCGAAGCAAACCTCATTGAGGAAACAAAGAAACGTCGACAACTTCAAGAAGATCTCGAAATAATAACTGAGAAGCAGCGGGAGCTAAAAAAGCTCTCCGAACAATTGGCGGAAGAACGGCAAGGTTTTGAAGACGAGACCCATGATGAACACTCCGACTATCGTGAAATCAATCACCAACTTGAAATAGAAAAACAGCGCTCTCACCTCCTAGAGCAAGAGCTGAATCTTCGACCTCTTTCGAGACTATCAAAGGGTGT
>QIGM01000226.1 GCA_003230795.1 bacterium | reverse complement strand
TCAAAAACGTCGAAGAGCTGCTTTACTCGTTCTTCAAGGAATACTTCAAATCCTTTTCGAACTCGGTGACTCAGCATTTCGATAAAATGCCTCCCGCTCCAGTTGTTCCAGCGACTCCTCCACCGGCGCAAGCTACATGGCGGAATCTCTGGAACCGGTTATCTTAGCAGATTACCAAAGGTGGATAACTAGGTGGTGGCCAACGGAATTTCCAGGCACCCCATATAGCTCAGCCCGCATACCGGTTTTTACAAACAGGTTATGCGGGCTTGCCCACCTTTTTAATCTATTTCTCAGTGGTTGAAGAAAATTCAACTAGTGCAAAGTAGTTTGCTCACTTGTGAGCTTCTTTGAAAATTAAATAGTACGAGTAGAAAGGGAAACGTTGCACCTTCGTCGAACGCTTAAAGAAGGGTTCGGCTGAGGTGCAAATACTACCAAACAGGTTTTCTTATGTTTTAATCGCGACTCCGAATGAAAGGCGGACATTGGTGCCATGAGCTCTGAGGTAACTTCCTTAGAGCTCATGACACCGTGTCATGAATTGTTTAACAGCTCGGTATCCACTCCGAGCGTCAACCGTTTCACGTTTTTTAAAGGAGTCATCACTATGACTAACACTGCGAACGCGACATTAGAGGCACTTTCGGTGTTCTCGTCGAACGACGGTCCGATCATCGAAGACAAAGTGGGCCTAATGGCGATTCCGACTTCGGAGTTTTTCCGAAACCCGAATGCGATCGTCGAGCGGGTAACCAAGTTGCTTCTCGGCCATTTAGTTTCTCTCGTTCAGCTGCGAAGTCCGGACACTGGCAAGCCCTACCGTGAAATTTTGACGGGAAAGCTTGTCGACGAACGCGGACGAGAGTTTACCAGCATGGAGTTCAAGATCGACAAGAACGGGAGATACGAACTCGATCTGTCGAAGGGCCACGATCAGGCTCTCGGACTGGGAACCTCTGTAATACATTGGTGTGTTGCTGAACGTATCGAGATGGATCGAATGTCCTATGTGCTGGTGTCTTCGGCTGGAGAAATTCGTGAGCTCTCAGAGGGTTTCGAATTTGACCGTGGCGATATCGTTTTCGTGAAGGGCGCAACCAACGAAGGGAAGATAGTCTCAAGACTTGACTCCAGTGATGTGGTGTGGCTCGAGCGATATGGCATGGATGCAAAGGAAGCTCAGGGTGACAAACCGGCTTTGCCGAAAACCTTTGGCATCCGAGTTTTCCACAAGAAACGCGGTCGGAAGATGTTAGAAGCGTTCGGTGATAGGAAAGAGTTCCATCGGGATAATATCCACATCCGCTGGACCAATATCGACGACCACGCTACCTGGCGCGTTTATGGAAAAGACGATCGACGACGCTCGAAGAAAATCTCTACGGGTAAAATTTCTACGGGTCAAGCTGTAGAAGCGCTAAAAAATGGTCTAGGCTCGTAGTTATTGAGACCAGGGCGGTAGACAATCTTGTCTATCGTCCTTGTTGGAAGGATCTTCGGTAGTATTTGTATCCTCTCACTTTTATATGAGAACTTAAACCTCATCCTCCGCTGAGAGTTGTATGGCGAAACGCCCTTTTTGCCAAAACCTATTAGCTTCCGTTTTCTTAATTTCTTTAAAGATCTAAGTAACCATTCGATTCAGAAGTAGCTACTTCGCGATGTTCATAAATTCTGTGCGTTTATTGCGGGAATTGCGCAAGGGATGCTAGATTTGCAGACGAGTAAGAGGCTTGGATAATTTGGTTAAGTCTCTAGAATTAGTAATCTTTAGGCAGGCATATGCTCAAAGCTCATTGGCGCTTCATATCTCGAATCGAGCGGGTTTTTGATAACCTGCTCATCGTGCTCGCGTTTTTGCTGGCCTATTACCTGCGTGATGACTTTCTTTTCTTCGCCAATGAGATTGCTTTGCCCTTTCCGCAAGAGCTAAAAAGCCTCGCACGAGTTGAGGACTACCTTCTTGTCCTCGGTGTTGCGCTTCCTCTGTATAATGCCTTTCTCTCGCTGCTTGGTGCTTACCGCAGTATGCGCTTTAGTAAGGTGCTACAGCTTCTGCGCATCACGGTAATGGCTTCTGCTTTGGTTTTTCTCTGCCAAGGTTCGGTGCTCTTCTTACTCAAGCTGGACTTGTCTCGAAGTTACGTCGCAATATTCTGCATACTTTGCGCCATCTTTCACTTTTCGCTGCGCATCCTGGTCTTGATGCTTCTGCGGTTTTTACGAGTGCGCGGGAAGAACTTTCGTAATGTGCTGCTTGTAGGAACAGGCCCGCAGGCCCGTACGCTTTACCTCGAGATAGCAGCTCAGCCTGAACTCGGAATCCGAGTTCAAGGCTTTTCTCGAATCGATGCTTCACAAAGCGCTCCTTCGCATGTGTATGACCTACCGGCTCGGGTGATTGCCGATTCAACAAGCTTCGAGAAGGCTTTAAAGAAACACGCAATCGATGAAGTGCTTTTCACCGATGTCGTGGCCTCGTTTGCGAAGGTTCAAGAGCTTGCGAAAATTGCAGTTGAAGAAGGTGTTCGCGTTACTCTCGCGGCTGATTTTTTCAGCCTGGAAATCTTTAAGTCTGACATAAGCTACTTCGGAGAGACTCCACTTATTCACTATACTCCTTCCCCTGGAGGAGAAGACTCCGCTGCTCTAATCGTAAAAAGAGCGATGGACCTTGCGCTTTCCGCAACGATGATCGTTGTTTTAAGTCCGCTTCTTCTTGCCGCGGCGATAGCAATCAAGCTCGATAATCCTGGGCCAATTTTCTTTCGGCAAAAACGGGTTGGACTCAATGGAAGAACCTTTGTGCTGATGAAATTCCGCTCCATGGTGATCGAAGCCGAAGAAATGCTCGAAGGCTTGCGCGCGCAGAACGAAATGAGTGGGCCGGTATTCAAGATTCGAAATGATCCGCGGATTACTCGGGTTGGTCGGTTTTTAAGGCGCTACAGTATTGATGAGTTGCCGCAGTTATTGAATGTTCTGATGGGGGACATGAGTTTGGTTGGTCCTCGGCCTCCTTTGCCGGATGAAGTTACCTTGTACATGCGCAAGCAGAGGAAGAGGCTTAGTATGCGGCCTGGGCTTACTTGTACTTGGCAGGTTAGTGGGCGTAACGAGATTCCGGATTTTGATGAATGGGCTCGGCTTGATCTTGAGTATATTGATAACTGGTCTTTGGGGCGGGATGTGTATTTGTTGTTGAAGACTGTTCCGGCTGTGTTGTCTGGGTCTGGGGCTAGTTAGATAGTTAGTTAGTTTTAGTGGATGGAATTGGAGGAGCGCGGCCTTGGCTCTGTTTCTCCGGGCCTGGTGACTGGCGCACCTGTTCCCTGCTAAACAGAGCCAAGGCCGCGCTTTTGCGAGTTCGTCTAGAAATGGGTGGGGCGGCGAATAGGAGAAAAGCTTCGCTTTTCTCCTATTCGCCTTGCGATTCTTGATATTTGAACTGGTTTGGGCCTCAGTGTTGTTTGGTGGATTTTTTCTGAATTGTGGACATTGTTTTGCCGTAGGCTAAGCAGAACAAGGATCTGACGAAGCGCATTTTGCTAAAGTGTTTTTTCAAGGCTAGTAATCCGCTGCTCATGGCCTTCCACTTGGATTTCCAAAGCGCCTTGCTGGGTTTCTAAGCCGTCGTATTTATCAGCTTGTGACTGTTCGATTAGAAAGTCGAGCTTGGTCATGATGTCGCTGTGGTGGACTGTTAACTTTTCGTCAAATGCTACGGTTTGTGCATCAAACTGTGCTTGAATTCGCATCTCGAGGCCAGAGATTTCGGCTTTTAGCTCATCCTTTGTCTCTGAGATATCGGCTTTCAGCTCAGCCTTAGTCTCTGAAATTTCGGCCTTCAGCTCATCCTTTGTTTCTGAGATTTCGGCCTTTAGCTCTGCCTTTGTCTCTGAGATTTCGGCCTTTAGCTCAGCCTTAGTCTCTGAAATTTCGGCCTTTAGCTCTGTCTTAGTGTCTGAGATTTCAGCCTTTAGCTCAGCCTTAGTCTCTGAAATTTCGGCCTTTAGCTCTGTCTTAGTGTCTGAGATTTCGGCCTTCAGCTCAGCCTTAGTTTC
>QIGM01000486.1 GCA_003230795.1 bacterium | reverse complement strand
TATAGTTCTTCAAAGGCTGCGAACTTAAGAGCTGCAACCTCTTCATACTGCACCAAGGGCGATTCACGTAGAGTTTCTAAAGCGCTCAAGGAAGGGGGATTCGCTTCAAAGTCCAACAAGTCACACGCACGTGCAAAGTCAATATAGAGTGCATTAAATTGCGCGCGGCTAGCCGGATTATAAGGACTGATTTGTGGTGCGCCACGAGGAGCGACGGCGTGCAAAGGGTTAAGCCCAAGGAAGGAGGCTCCTTCTTTCGCAGTGAAATGTAATAGCTCTCTCAAGTCAGCAAAGTCGCCGACACCCCAATTGGTTTTACTCTTCAAAGAGTAGAGCTGGGCACTAAGGCCAAACCACTTCTCACCAGCAACTAAAGACTCAGAAAGATAACAACGTGCTGGAACTGAAATAACGCTGATTGAATGCAGCAAATTTGCTGTCTTTGTGCAGCATAATTCAAGCGAGTGATACCCCAGTGGTAAGGAACCGGACAGAACTACTTCTCTACGCTTCCCGTCTTCTACCGAAGACAGCTCATCTCGTGTGAGCAATCCGCTCTTTTCACTTTCATCCTCGAACTCGATTCGATAGCGGATCGTTAGCTCCTCTTGCTCAAAGCGCAAGGCAAAACGAAGCTCTACGCAATCTTGCGGAACGACAAGCACATGGGGTGCACGCTGCAGAGCTTGAGATTTGGAGTAAGCTTCTAATGAGCCTCGCGCCTGCTCTAAATTGGAACAGGGCACGCCCATCGCTTCAAGAAGAGCAACCGTGGTCTCTTGTTCACTAAGATGTTGAACACCATGGATATCCCAATACTCATGGAGAACCCCGTAGTACTGCGCAAGTTCGCACAGGAGAATTGAATACTCCTCCTGGCTCACGCGCCACCCAAGCGGAAAAAGCAGGTTGAAAGAGGAGGAAGCCTCAGGCTAAGCGAATACGGTAAATCATGCATCCCGTGGTGTTCAGCGAGAACGCCTCCGAGATTTCCAATCCCGCTGCCGCCGTAGATCTCTGCATCACTATTAAGCACCTCTTCCCAGTAACCATCGGCGGGAACTCCCACCCGGTAGTTATCTCGCGGCACAGGTGTAAAATTAGACACGCATAGAATTGGAGGTGCGAGCTCATCCCCGTAGCGCAGAAAACTCAGCACACAAGCGCCGGCGTCTAAGCAATCTACCCAGCGAAATCCCTGATGATCAAAGTCAAGCTGATGAAGTGCACCTTCCGCTTGCAGCATCTTGTTTAGGTCTCGCACCCAGTGCAGCATTCCCCGATGCCGCATTTCTTGGTGTGGCTCGAACTCAAGCAAATGCCAGTCGAGACTCTTATCCGCATCCCACTCATTCCACTGAGCGAACTCAGAACCCATGAAGAGCAACTTCTTGCCTGGGTGCCCATACATGAAGCCATAGAGCAATCGAAGGTTGGCGAATTTCTGCCAATCATCACCGGGCATTTTACCCAGCATCGAACCTTTTCCATGCACCACTTCGTCATGAGAGAACGGGAGCATAAAGTTCTCGTGAAAGGCATATAGAAGCCCAAAGGTCAGATTATTATGGTGATAGGAACGATGCACTGGTTCCTTGCGGAAATACTCCAACACATCATTCATCCAGCCCATATTCCACTTTAAGCCAAAGCCCAAACCACCGACATACGTTGGACGAGACACCATCGGCCAAGAAGTCGACTCTTCAGCAATGGTGAGGGTATCTGGAAAGCGATAATAGACAGTCTCATTGAGGCGCTTTAAGAAAGCGATTGCTTCGAGATTCTCTCTACCCCCGAACTCATTTGGAATCCACTCACCTTCTTCACGGGAGTAATCCAAATAAAGCATTGAGGCGACCGCATCTACTCGAAGTCCATCAATGTGATACTTATCAAGCCAGAACAGCGCACTGGAGATAAGAAAGTTAGAGACTTCAGTTCGGCCGAAATTAAAGATTAGCGTCTGCCAATCTGGATGAAAGCCTTTACGATGGTCTTCATGTTCGTAGAGACTAGAACCATCAAACTTCGCCAAGCCATGCGGGTCGGAAGGGAAATGGCCTGGCACCCAATCCACAATTACTCCGATGCCAGCCTGGTGAAGCGCATCAACGAGCGCCATGAATTCCTGAGGCGTACCAAACCTACTCGTCGGCGCAAAGTAACCAACTGTCTGATATCCCCAAGAACCATCAAACGGATGCTCAGTCACAGGCATGAACTCGACATGCGTGAAGCCTAGATCCGCAAGATAGCCGGGCAATTGTTCGGCGAGATCTAGATAGCTGAGATATTTCCCGCCATCCTCCAGCGTTCTACGCCAGGAGCCAAGATGCAACTCATAGATGCTCATCGGCTGGTCTTGTTGATGCCGATCTGCCCGCGAGTTCATCCACTCCTTATCAGCCCAGTCATGGCCGCCGATATCCCAAACCACTGACGCCGTTCGAGGAGGAGCTTCAAAATGAAATCCGTAGGGATCAGTCTTCTCTGCGTCAACATATCCGGCATGAGAGTCGATCAAGTATTTGTAACACGCGCCATTACTGACATCGGGCACAAAGCCCTCCCAAATACCGGTGCTCTCAACTCCGTGAAGATGATCTTTAGAAGCGTCCCAGTTGTTGAAGTCACCAATGACAGAAACACTTTTCGCATTCGGAGCCCAGACAGCAAACGCGGTTCCAGCTTTGTCCTTGCCAGCCTTGTCATTTTGCGTATAGGAGTGGGCACCTAGAAGTTCGTAGCTACGAAAATGCGTGCCTTCAGAAAATAAGTGAACGTCGTATTCACCAAATCTCGTGGTTTTCTCTGCCATTCTTTTCTTTTCTACCCTTTGGGCCCCAACTTAATGTGCATCGAAGTGTTTGCTAGTCCCCCTGCTTGACGGAAACCGCCTCGCGGAAACGCAGTAAGGCAAGACTACATGGTGCGAGCTCGTAACTTCGCTTAAAGCGCGACAAACGCTCATCTCTTATTTCAGAACTGAGACTGGTATCTAGCATGAGTTCCCATGGGTGCAAAAAAGAGGCCCACGGCAGCATAAATGATACGGCCTCCCGCTCAGCGTTGAGGAGCAATAACAGGCTATCGCCCTTTACTCTACGGCCTTGCTCATCGTGTTCACAAATCGCAACTCCGCACCGCAGCATGCCCAAGGTATGTAAGTCTGGATTAGCCCAATCTTGTTCACTAAGCTCTAAGCCATCCTCGCGGAACCAAGCCAAGTCCTTACGGCCGGTAACTGGGCAACGTTCACCTGTATAGAATTGTCTATACTGTAAAACTGGTTCCGAAGAACGAAGTCGAATAAGTTCGCGTATCAAGCCGTAGAGCTCTGCATCCTCTCCTGTATCCCCCTCTGTATCCCACGAGACCCAAGAAAGCTCGTTATCCTGACAATAAGGATTATTGTTACCCTGCTGAGAGTTGCCGCTTTCATCTCCACTAAGGATCATCGGAACCCCACTTGAAAGAAGCAGGGTCGCTAAGATATTTCTTCTCTGCCTTAGCCGAAGAGTCGCGATTTTTTCATCATCAGTAGGACCTTCAACACCACAGTTCCAAGAATCGTTAAAGGTGCAGCCGTCACGGTTACCCTCGCCATTGGCGAGATTATGCTTTTGTTCGTAGGACACAAGATCGCTAAGAGTAAATCCATCGTGACAAGTTACGAAATTGATACTCGCATGCGGCGTACGATCGCCGTGCTGATAGAGATCACTACTACCTGAAAGTCTTGAGGCGAGTTGCCCAATTTCACTTTTCGCACCTGACCAAAATTTACGGACAGAATCGCGATACTTCCCATTCCACTCAGCCCAGCCAGCAGGGAAATTTCCTACCTGATAGCCTCCCTCGCCAATGTCCCAAGGCTCAGCAATCAGTTTCACTTTTGAAAGAATCGGATCTTGTTGCACGATATCGAGAAAGGCTCCTGTTTTGTCGTAGGCATGCTCCTCTCGCGCGAGAGCAGTAGCAAGATCAAAGCGAAAGCCATCCACTCGCATCTCTTCAACCCAATACCGAAGGCTATCGAGTATAAGCTGCAACACATGTGGATTCTGCGT
>QIGM01000254.1 GCA_003230795.1 bacterium | reverse complement strand
CTATCGCAGAAAAACTGCTCCCTACGAAGATATCAAGATCGAACAAGACGGAGATCTCGATTAATGTTTCCGCTTAGCGTTCTGCGAAATGCTTACCCTGAAATAGTACATAACGTAGAGTAGGCTACAAAGTAGCAACTCCGGAGACGTTTTTGGGAATTGATAGAGAAGCGCCACGATGCTTAGCCCCCAAAGCAAAGTTAGGCTATGGAAGAAAGTGCGGAAGTTATCCGACGCTTTTAAGCCGCCGAGTTTGCTCGGGTAAACGAAACAAATTGGTGTTGGAGTGAGCAACAAAAAAAAGCAGATGATCGCCGCGTTTAGCGCCTGCGGCATATTCATTACCACAAGATAGAAAGCGATAATATTCCAGTAGCAGGGGAATCCCCGAAAGAAGTTGTCTTCGGTTTTCGCTTCGCGATGACTGAACTGAATTCCAGATACTAGGATAAGAGCGAGAACTATCGGATATTTCCAGCCGACCGGCAGTAAGGTAGTCTCAATAAGCAGAAACGCCGGCACTATCACGTAAGTAAAATAATCAACGATCATGTCCAACAGAGCGCCATCAATCTCTGGTGTCCGCTCAGCAACTTTTACTTTTCGTGCTAAGAATCCGTCGAAGGCATCTACCAGTACAGCGAGCCCCATCCAGACAAAGGCATACTTTAATGAATTGTTAGAGATCTCATGAAGGGCAAAGAGCCCGAGCACTCCGCCGCTCGCGGTAAAGAGATGAACGAGATAGCCCGGGACTCGCCTTGAGATTTTTGGTGTTTCAGGCATACATTGATCATTGAAGTTTTGTGAAGAAAGTACCAGCAAGTGTGTATCAAGAGATGCGGGATAAGGCTGCAAAACTGTTTCAGCGCCTTCAGGGCGAAATCTGCCAAGCTCTAGAGCAAGTCGATAGCGTCGCAAAGTTCGAGCTCGATGAGTGGGAACGTCCGAGCGAGGAGGGAGGCCACGGAGGGGGCGGAAAGACTCGCGTACTTCGAGGTGGCCGAGTATTCGAACAGGGAGGGGTTAACTTCAGCGAAGTTCATGGAGTGCTGCCTGAGGCAATGACGAAGAAACTGACAGGAAGAGAAGGCACTGCACCCTTCTTTGCGACAGGCGTTTCTTTAGTTATCCATCCGCAATCACCGATGATACCAACCACACATGCGAACTTTCGCTATCTTGAGGTAGACGATCTCGCATGGTTCGGGGGCGGCTCAGATCTTACGCCATATTATCTGTTTGAAGAAGACGCAGTGCATTTTCATCAAACGCAAAAACAAGCTTGCGATAAGCATGATGCTTCCTACTATCCCAAGTTTAAAAAGCAGTGTGATGAGTATTTCTATTTACCGCACCGTTCAGAAACTCGTGGCGTTGGTGGAACCTTTTACGACTATCTTGGGAAAGGGGAATCGGAGCGCTTAGAGGAGTATTACTCATTCGTCGAAACCATTGGCTCTAGTTTTACAGATTCCTATATTCCGATTGTTGAGAAGCGAAGGGATGACTCTTATTCAGAGGCAGAGAAGCGCTTTCAATTGCTGCGTCGCGGACGCTACGTAGAGTTTAATTTAATTTATGATCGCGGAACATTGTTTGGTTTACAGACGAACGGTAGAACCGAGTCTATTCTGATGTCTCTGCCACCAGAGGTGCACTGGAGCTATAACTACGCACCGGAACCTGGGACACGTGAAGCTGCGCTAATCGATGTGCTGAAAAACCCACGCGACTGGGTGCCGGTGAGTTAGGAGTTGGTGAGCTAGGAGTCGGTGAGCTAGGAGTTCTCGCGAATTTGCTGTGCGGCGGTGAGGCTTCCCACTTCATTTTCTGCGCTAAGGAGCAGTCGCTCTAGCGTTTCATCCCACTTGTTCGGAGCTATCGCGGGTAAGTCGCTATTGGCAATTAACGAATGCACAGCGTCCCGAGGAATGACGAGGGGTTGTTGAAGCATTTCTTTCGCCTTCGCAAGCTCACGAGCATCATGGGAGGTGATGAGATTTCTTAATCGCTTACTCCGAGTTTCAAGCGCTCCTAGTATTCGCCGCGCATCGATCAACGTTCCAGTAACCTCTTCGCCTCCAGCGAAAAGCTCTCCGGAGAGACGTGCATCAAGCGCATCGATTCTCGGATGGTATGTTTTTAGCAATTCCGATATCGCAAATCCTTGAGAATGTATTTCCTGAAGTAAATCCGGAATAGAAAATTGGCCTACCTCTTCTTCTGCCTTCTCCTTCTCGTATTCACTCGCAGGTATCAGGCGACTCTTTTCGGGGTCTGCAACGAAAATTCCGGTTTGGTCTAAGGCGGAGAAATCCTCTGAGTTCTTATCATCATCATCGTCATCTTCGGTTGCTTGAAGCTCTTCTTCTCCACGGGCTCTTCTTTGAGAGGCCGCAGAGATTGGCTTAACCCGTAGATTCTCTGACTGCTGCAGCATAATGACTTCACCCATATCTGGGCGGAAGGACTCGTTTCGGTGGCGTTCAAGAGTAAGATGAAGAATGTAGCCAAGCGCAAACAGGCAGGCGAGGGAGACTAGCAGCATCGTTGTAAACGAGGCCATTGGGCTTACATCAAAGCCCTTGAGCATGAAAAACAGCCCAGCGTTTATCAGGGCTATACAAATAGCGCCCAATAAAAACGTTTTCAGTAATGTCCGCACGGCTATGGACCTCACAAAGGAAAGAAGCAAATATCTTCAGACTAAAGTTATGCCTGAATTTCGGAGGAGATCAACCCCTGCAGCCTAAGGCACCGGGAGTGCTGGGAGAATATTGAGGGCCTATAACGGCCCTTTGAGCGATTCGACAAGCGTTTTGCCGTGTGATAGCAACTATTTAGCTGTTTATCCCCCGTCTCTCGCTTTCGGCTGACGAATTTTCAGTCAACGCGCTAATCCTTAGGAGTTACTTCAAATGTCAGAAGCAGATATTGGTCTCATCGGTCTTGCCGTAATGGGTGAGAACCTCGTGCTGAATATGTTGAATAACAATTTTAGTGTCGCGGTGTACAACCGCTCCACTGATAAGGTCGACGAGTTTGTTGAAGGTCGCGGAAAAGGCAAGCCTGTAATTGGCTGTCATAGCCTTGAAGATCTCTGCAAGAGTCTAAAGCGCCCACGAAAAGTCATGATGATGATTCGAGCGGGAGCAGCCGTAGACTCGGTGATTGAGGAAATTCTTCCATTTCTTGAAGCCGGCGACATTGTGATCGATGGCGGTAACTCGCATTACCCTGATTCCAATCGACGCACCGAGATGCTCGAATCTAAGGGTATTCGCTTTGTCGGAGCAGGAATTTCAGGTGGTGAAGAAGGCGCGCTCAAAGGTCCTTCGATTATGCCGGGTGGTTCCGAAGAAGCCTGGGAATACGTAAAGCCAATTTTTCAAACGATTGCTGCGAAAGTTGATGGCGGCACTCCTTGCTGTGACTGGGTAGGCCAAGCTGGTTCTGGGCACTTTGTGAAGATGGTTCACAACGGCATTGAATACGGCGACATGCAGCTTATTTGTGAAGGTTACAGCGTACTTAAGAACCTTCTAGGGCTCGATAATGAGCGTATGCACGAAGTGTTTAAGGAGTGGGATAAAGGCGAACTTGATAGCTTTTTAACCGAAATCACAGCCGATATTTTCACTAAGAAGGATGATGAGACCGGCAAACATGTCGTTGATCTTATTCTAGATACAGCTGGTCAAAAAGGAACCGGTAAATGGACTGCATCAGTGGCCCTAGATTTAGGCCGTCCGCTGACGCTAATTGGTGAGGCAGTATTTGCTCGTTTCCTTTCTGCGTTGAAGGATGAGCGTATTCAGGCTTCAAAAGTTCTCCAAGGTCCAGATGCGAAATTTACTGGAGATCCTGCGCAGCTTATCGATGATGTGCGCGATGCTCTTTATGCTTCGAAACTAGTTTCGTATGCTCAAGGATTTACATTGATGCGTGCAGCAGCGGATGACTTTGGTTGGAAGCTGAACTACGGCGCGATTGCTTTGATGTGGCGTGGTGGATGTATTATTCGCTCGAAGTTTCTTGGGAAGATTAAAGAAGCTTACGATGCCAATACTGAGC
>QIGM01000431.1 GCA_003230795.1 bacterium | reverse complement strand
GAAGGCTCCGCGGAAGTGATTATCGGAGCGACACGGCTCCTCATTACCGCTTCAATCGATCCGCTTAGCGAAGACCTTGAATCAGGCTTAAATCAAACAGGCGGCATTGTTGCCACATTGCAGATGCTACCGCGGGCAACACATGTCCGAGTGCTCAACCCCTTAATTCGCGAAGCTCTTCAACTTGAACTTCGCAGCATACAGGATTTGGTCGTTCGTTCGCTACGTGCTGCAACCAATCCATCTCAAATTAAAAACTGCACCGTCACTCTGGACGTCAGCATAGTCTGCTCCGATGGAGGAATAGCAACTGCTGCCGTTGCAGGCTGCTGGGTAGCGCTTGCAAAAGCATTGACCTGGGCGGCATCAAAGAGAGTGCTTGCCTCTGACATCGAAATATTTCCAGTTGCTGCACTCTCCTGTGGGATACTGCAAGAAAATTGGTGCCTCGATCTCTGTTCGGAAGAGGCCGCTGCCGCAGAGAGCATCATGACTATGGTGTTTGACCAAGATAAGAAACTCCTGGATCTAAAAGCAACGAGAGAAACTGGGGCCATGGAAGTGCAAGATATTTCCAAGGTACTCGAGCTAGCCTCTGCGCAAGTTACCTCTCTATTCGCAGAGCAAACGCGAGCGCTAAACGAGGCTAGCTAGTCTTTCGCGATTCCCAGGCAGAAGCCAGCCTACGCGCCGCGACTGAAGGATCAGCCGCTAAAAGCACGCTTGATATCCCAGCCACACCGCAGGCACCCGCTTCACCACAGGCCGCAGCATTTGTGTCCGTTATGCCGCCTAAGGCGACAACTCTGCCTGGCATCATCGAACACGCCAAACGAAGTTGTTCTAAGCCAAAAGGTTCACGCCCGTCCTGCTTTGAAAGAGGGGGAAATATCGGTGAAAGGAACACATAGTCAGCGCCACTCCGGACGGCATTCTCTGACTCTTCAATACTATGGGCAGAATAGCCTATCCACGATTCCTCAGGGAGTTCCGCGCGCAAACCTCCAATGCTTTCACTCGCAATACTGAGATGAACTCCATCAGCAAGCCCTTCATGGACAAACTGAAAATCGGTATGAACGATTAGCTTTACGTCATGCTGCTCGCAGACTGGCTTCAGAGAGGTCAATAGCCCGCGAAGACAATCCACTTCGGCTGGCTTGTAAGAAGAGGTTGAAACTTGTTCTCGAATAACTATCGCAGCTATAGCTTCAGGCGCACCCGTAACAGCAGCAACAATTGCATCAGCAAGGGTTCCGTCTAGCCGTCTTTTTCCACCGTCAGTGATCAGGAAAAGCGGCTTATTAATTGCCATGAGTTTAAGAGATATAGTCATCGTGAAAAGAAATTCCCGGTAGGTTGTACTGTAGCGGAAACATTTTGATTGTAGAAAGTGATTTGCTTTGTCAGCGGCCTTCAATGGAGAAAAAGCTACACGTTTTTTCCACCACAATAGCTACGCTTTAGCCTAAAGCAACGAACGTTGTTCAACCCAAAAACGGGAAGTTCAAAGTGCGACGACTAGATAAGGCCCGAGTCAGGACTCGACGCGCTCGCAAACTGCTTTTTAGGCATGCGCCCTGCGCGATACGCTAAACGACCAGCAGCAACACCTTGCTTCATTGCAGCGGCCATAAGCACGGGATCTTTCGCGAGAGCAATCGCTGAGTTAGTCAGCACTCCATCCGCTCCCATCTCCAGACATCGCGCTGCATCTGAAGGCGTACCAACACCCGCATCAACAATCACTGGCACCTTGGACTGTTCAATGATGAAACGAAGACTATGCTCGTTCTGAATTCCCAGACCACTCCCTATAGGTGACGCGAGTGGCATAACTGCGGCGGCCCCTGCCTCTTCACACTTTCTTGCCGTAATCGGATCATCAGTAATGTAGGGAAGACAAATAAATCCTTCATCACTAAGAATTTTACACGCTTCGATGGTTAGTTCGTTATCGGGGTAGAGAGTTTTCTCGTCACCGATAACTTCGACCTTAACGAAGTCGCCAACACCGGCCGCCCGTGCGAGGCGCGCGGTTCGGAGACAATCCTCCAGGGTATAACAACCCGCAGTATTTGGTAGAATTGTAAGGTCCTTTAGGTCGGCGAAGTATTCGAGAAGTGATTCTTTGTTTGGGTCAGTAATATTCACCCGCCGCACCGCAACGGTAATCATCTCGGCACCAGCCGCAATCGTCGCGTCTCGCGTCGTTTGGAAGCTTGGATATTTACCTGAACCAACGATAAGTCGAGAAGAGAAACGCTTTCCTCCAATCAAAAACGAATCGTCTTCTTGCATCTGCTCAGTTCTTACTGCGTTTGAGCTCACTTGGCTTAACCTCCACCAACGAATTGAACGATTTCAATACTGTCGCCGTTTTTGAGAGCAATTCCAGAATAATCGCTCCGCTGAACTATCTCACGATTGAGTTCGACTGCAACTTTTCGACCAGCAAGCTCAAACTCCTTAAGGAGTTCAGCAACGGTCGCGCTCTGGGTAGAACGCGACTCGCCGTTAAAAACTATCTCTATCGATTCGGAGCTCATGGTTCGAACTGCTTAATCTCTGCTACAACAATGAATGCCGTAGCGAGACTAGACCACCTTATCAATGGCTGTGATTAATTCCTGCTTTGCGACTGCACCGATTATCTGTGCTACGTTTTCGCCGTCTTTGAACAGAATAAGGTTAGGAATTCCGCGAACTCCATACTTCAGCGCCGCCTCTTTGTTGTCATCAACATTGACTTTCACAACCTTGAGTTTACCGTCGTATTCTGCCGCCAACTCCTCGACAACTGGTGCGATTGTCTTACATGGCCCGCACCAAGGCGCCCAAAAATCTACTAGCACTGGAGTGCTTGCCTTTAGGACATCCTCATCAAATGAGCCATCGCTCACTTCTACCACTTTCGACATACGATTTTCCTCACTGTTTCAAACACACAAATTCGCTACGGGAGTTTACAATTGGTATCCACCCTGTTCGGTAGATTCTAATGCTGGGATGACGAATTGCAAACCCATTTAGTGAGTAAAAATGCTCTTGATCGAGATTTTGTCGGCTCTTTGGGGGTAACTCGAGCGATTATAGTTGTTATTTTAGTGTCTCTCTACTAAAAAGCAGTACCAATGCCGAGATTGAAACGCCCAAACCTCTCTCCTTCCTCTCGATCCGTCGCAAAACCAAGTTCCGCACTGAGTGGCCCAATCGGTGTTTTATAGTGCACCCCAAAACCCGGAGAGAAACGAAATTCCTCCAGGTTTTTTCTGTCCCCGTCAAAGCTTCCCTCCTCGATTAGAAAAGCCTGTCCAGCATCAAGAAAAACCACTCCAGCTAAACTATCCGTCAGATCGTAACGAAACTCAGTTTGTAGATTCAGGCTAGAGTCTCCTCCCGCCACATTCCCCAACACCCCTCTTGGTCCAATAGCGTTCTTGGAGAATCCTCGGAGCGAGCGTCGTCCGCCGAGAAATACTCTCTGCCCAAGTGGAATAACATCCGTTTCAGCGAACGGCCTGAGGTAATCTCCCGCGAATCGATTCGACCACACCCAACGAGACCCAAACGGAATATAGAACGCCTGGCTGAGTGATGCGGCAAAGAAGCTCTCTTCGGAGCCAAGTGCCTCGCCGGCAAGTCGTAGCTCTACTTCAGTGAGCGACCCTTCTCGAGGATTATAGACATCGTCGCGCTTATCGAACTCAAGGCTTGCCTGAAGTATGGAATAGAAACTCGATCCTCTATCACTCGAAGAAATCACAATATCATCTTCCACATCGAAGAGACGTTCATGAAAAGCCGTAAGGCCCGCGGAGCCCCTAAGGTCTTCGAGTATCCCAAAGCGCCAGTCCGCTGTTATTCCAGCTCGGTCGGAACTAAACTGATCGACTAAGGTAATGTTTGTTTGGAAAAAGCCCTCGAAGGAAAAATCCACGGGTAATTCGAGAAATCGGGGACGAACATACGCTGCTCGAACTCGACCTGCATCAAATATTTCGCTTCCTGATTTAAAAAAACCATCAACCCCGAAGATCAAACCACTCCCTCCTCCAAATAGATTCCTCTGCGCAAGC
>QIGM01000263.1 GCA_003230795.1 bacterium | reverse complement strand
TCAATTTTCGAGTGTGTCTTTTGCTCCTTTTTTGTGTCGGAGTGCTACTCCTTGCGCCTTTCCTTGGAGTATCGATGCAGTGGTCTTTGCGAGAGCTAATCTGGGGGCAAGGGGTAGAGGCCGATATTTTTTGGAGGATACGCGTGCCGCGAGTCTTGTTGGGATTTATCGCAGGTGCCGCACTTGGTGGTGCCGGCGTAGTATTTCAAGCCCTTTTCCGGAATCCACTTGCAAGTCCTTATACCTTTGGCGTCGCTAGCGGTGCTTCATTTGGCGCTGCGGCTTCGATAGTGCTGGGGTTTACTGGATCGTTCATGGGTCTCTACGGAGTGACCTTCGGAGGCATACTTGGTGCTTCCGCGGTGACAGCAGTAATCTACGCAGTGGCAGGGACTGCGATTTCTGGTGCCTATATGCTCCTTGCTGGAGTTGCGATGAGTTTCTTTTTCTCTAGCTTGCTTTTGTTCACTCAGTATTTAAGCAATTTCACAGAGTCTTTCCAGATCGTGAGATGGCTAATGGGTGGGCTTGAGACTACAGACTTCTATTCTGTTCTTTGTTTGCTTCCCTTTGTTGCTATTGGTCTTGGCTTGCTGCTTTGGAATTCACAAGAGCTGGATGCTATCGCCACTGGAGATGAGCTTGCCTATAGCAGGGGAGTTGATGTGCGTAAGACTCGTAGGCATCTGTTCTTTGTTACTTCGGTAATGGTTGGAGCAGTCGTGTCGATTACAGGTCCGATAGGATTTGTGGGCATCATGGTGCCGCATCTATGCCGATTATTGCTGGGAGCCTCACATCGATTGCTCTCGCCTTGTGCGATTATTGCGTCAGGAGGCTTTCTCGTTGCTTGTGATGCTATTGCGCGCGTCGTCATATCTCCGGCGGACTTGCCTGTTGGAATAATCACCTCGCTTTTGGGTGGCCCGTTCTTTATCTGGATTCTTATGAAGCGGAGAGAGCAGTTGTTTTGGATATAGTAGTTACTATCTTCTTAGTTCTCGCCTGAATTGCGGCCCAACTGGAGGCTAAGTGCCTGGTAACACCGATTTATCAAGTGCTCTGAGGGCTTATTGGGGCTCCTCAGGAATTACCGCAGGTGAGGTCGCACAGAGAGTGGTTTTAGGCCCATAACCTATAAGGGACACGTGTGTATTGATTAAGATTGTATGGCCACTAGTGCAGTAAATTCGGCAGAACCTGATCGAGAGTCTCTTCCGCGGGCGGAGCCGTCGCTTAGGCTGCCCAGTTCTCAAGCTCTATCTCTCAAGTCGACCTCTTACCCTGGTGTCGCAGCCAGCCAAAGTGAAGAGGTAAAATACACTGCAAGTAGACAGTTCGCTTCAGACCGTGCGCGTCGCGCACTTGCAGACTTCGAGGAGAAGCTATCTCCTGAATTGAAAGGCAGTGAAGGGGTACTTGAAATTCGGAGTGTCTTCGGATTGAACATGCTTCCGGCAACAACTCTAGCTCCCGAAGAAGTTAGCTCGATCGCCGCGGAGGAGTTACGCAAAGCAAGCGGAAAACTCAATGGCCTTGCTCAGGATGAAGAAAAAGCAATCCTTGATGAAGTCGTTGAGGCGATTCAGGAAGTAAGAAAACGTTTGCAGCTAGAAAAAATGGGGGCCTCTGAGGTAAAGCTCGATGGCGGAAGCGAGCAGTATGTTATTGAAGAGCTATTGGTAAGCCGAGAGGCAGGAGCTGATGTCTTTACTGTGCGAGCTGGAGGTAATTCGTTCGAACTTCCCGTACTAGGTCTAACACCTAATAAAGTCCAACTCTCAATGGTGCGTCAGATACAAGAACGATACAGCGAGGATGTAAGTGGTCGTTCCCTGACGTTAAGAGAGCCACGCGCTTTTCAGTTCCAGGAGTCATCGAATGCGCCACTAACAGTGGCGACGCCGTTTATAGACCTCACGGTTTCGGAAGAACAAACAACTGCGTATAGAAAGGGTTCGCAAGAACAACTTATGCGGTTAAAAACGGAGAGAGCGAGCATTACTGAGCAGTATCAGGAGCTAGCAGATAGGGAGGACATTAAGGCGGTGTTGGGTGGAATAGAGCCTTCGCACTTCAAAGTAACCAGAGATGAAATAGCGGAAAAGCGAAACTTTACTGAAGCTCAGAAGGACGGCATCGAGGCTCTAGCCGCCTTACGAGACAAGCGAGAGGAGCTCTTGTCGCAAATTTATGGCGTTGATTACAAAGTGGAGGCGACCGTACTTACTGGTACGGATCCCGCAACGGGCAAGGCGGTGTATGCGCACGAGTATGAAAAGAATAGCATTGAAGTATTTGACCGCGAGACGGATAAGCTGCTTCAGACGATTAGTTACGGCGGAAATTATAATGAGAAACTCCATCATACTGTTTTCCAGTCTGATGGCGTGAAAACTTCAGACACAATAGATCTCTCGACGAATTCGCTTGTTCGTCGTATGCGGGTTGAGGCGAACGGGGAGGTTTTGGATGAGACGTGGAAAAATGGAGAACGTGTCGTAGAAAAGCCAGGAGAGGATCTTCGTCTAGTTCACCGCAAGGATGGCGAACGGGTTCTCAGCCAGAGTATCAAAGACCCGTCGAAGTATACCATCTTGGTCGATGGTGAAGGTATTGACTCTTTTCAGAGAGCGCAGGGTAAGAACCCAGACCTATCAGCTAAGCAATACCTCGGAATGGTGAATGAATGGGTAGGGGAGGACCGGGCTCGGCTTGGAGTCTACCTTCAGCGCGCGATTCTGTATCAGGAAGATGTTGAGCGGGATGAAAATCAGAACTTTACCGATGATTGGCAAACTTATGAACAGACTCTAGATCGAATCAATACTACCGATGGTCTAATGAGGGGAGACTGTGACGACTTCGCGTTTCTGGCGCAGGCTATCCTGCGTGAGGGTGATTATAATCCGGTCGTTCTTGGTATTCCTGCACATGCTGTGGCAGCACTTGTTACCCAAGATGAGCGTGGGCATTATCACGCGGAGACGTTTGGCACCTTTGGTTACGATAGAAACGGAGTTTTGACTGAGCGCGCAAGCTCGACCGAACGACTTTCTCCCTCAGCGAATAAGGAAGGATTCGAGAGCTTAGAGGATGCGATAGAATCGGTTTACGAGAAGTACGCCTTAGGAGGCGTTGGGCTTGAGCGCCCCGTCGAGGTTTCTGTGAAAGACCAAACAGGTGTAGATACTCTCTCTATCCCGCAAGCTGGCGTGCGCTCCTACGTGCGAGCTCCGCTAGATGTCACACTTGATAAAGTTCAATATGCTCGCTTGAAGTCTGTCGCGTCTTTGCGTGCGAACGCTGAGTTTGAGAAGAGTGCCATAGAACTCGAATCTATGGCGAAGCTTGTCTCAGAGCCAGCGTCCTTATTGTTTGAAGCATGCATTGATCGACTACGTCAGGGAGATTTAGACACGGCTGCCAAAAATATCTCTGCGGCAGTCGAGCAAGCGCCGGGAGATAGAGAGTTTGCCGCCCTTGCTGCTCGTGTCGAAATTCGACGAGGTAATACTGAGGAAGCTCTGTCTCATCTACGTCGCGCAGTGAAGCTCGAGCGTTCCGGTTCGTATGAAATGCTTGATGCAAGTGCCACGATTTCCTTCGAGCGTATCACCTTAGCCCCCGATCATAAAAAGGAGTTCTCTGCCCTACTTACCGAAGCCACTCGTGCAGAATGGCAGGGAAGCGAGCATAGCAGTGACTCTGTGCATTTCTTGGGAGCGCAAGACTTAGATAAGACTAAGCTCGAGCCCATTCTAAAGTCCAACCTCGACTATCGAAGAGCTTTGTTAGCCAATATGGAACGGAGGAATGGTCTTGAAGGTGTTTCGAACACAGTGCTCGAACAGTACTTAGCCGCTGTAGAGGCGGTCGAAAAATACTCCAATGACGACACTGCGGTTTCAGCGGTGCAGGCTGAGCGTGACTCCTTCTTTGAACGTCTTGACTCCTTGTAGGGATAGTTAAAAAACTTCGTTTTTCAACTATCCCTTGTAATGGAACGATGGAGTGGTGCTACGCAAGATAGAGTCTGGAATGAGAGAAACTTTTTCTACCACAGAGCTCTAATTCCGTGCTGTTGA
>QIGM01000101.1 GCA_003230795.1 bacterium | reverse complement strand
GCGCTAAAACGAGTTACCGTAAGTTCTATTTTGATTCACGGGCCTCTTTTGATTTGCGGGCCGTGGCCTTCCCGGTCGTTCTTTTCATGGGAGCGCTTTGCCTCAGCGGTTGCCATTTCTACTTCGACACTTTCACGCTGGGCAACACTCGTTCGTCCGCAGACAAAGCAGAGGCTCAGGCTGCTGTAGGCAATTACGACAAAGCGATTAGTCTCTACCGCAGTCACGTCGAGCATCGACTAGCGAGCCCCTACCGCAGTAAAGACGAAAACCCCTATTTCTATTATCTGCTTATTTCAGACTTATACTTGAAGAAAGAAGATGTGAAGAATGCAAGCGAGGCTCTTGAACGAGCGTTGACGGAGGATGTCCACCGTAAGCTTACGACTGAGAGACTGCGTCGCCTGGGCAGCTGGCATGAACAGCGGGGCGAGTTCGACGAAGCTTTTGCTGTACTGCAAAAACATCGCAGCTTAGACCCGATGATGTTCGACCTTGAAATCGACCGCATACATAAAGAGATGATTCGCCAAGAAGAGTATAAGGACAGAAATCGCCCCAAAGTAGTTCGCTTCCCTCCAAAATAGGCCTCCTCAGCTCTCTTTGGGGACAATCAGACCCAATTTAATGAAAATAGATCTAACAAGTATCCCCCTGCCACTTCCACAATCCCCTGATTCCACTAGATTTTTCCCGATATCACTAGATTTTGCGAGATTCCCCTAGTCAACGTTGTGGGTTTCAAGGGCGAGCGTTTCATGCCATTTCCGATAAACGCAGTGCCTGAATCTGTATAGTATTAGTTCTAGGGGGAGGAAGTAAAAGCAAACTGAGTCCGCCACTACCTCGAACAGTCGGGACAAAGAGTTCGAGGGAAGTCTTAAAAGAAGAAGCGAATTTTTAGCTATAACTAAGAGGTACAAACCATGCAGAAAGAACAGCCACTACTCTTAACCGTCCGAGAAGTTTCACAGCTACTAAGAGTTCAACGACCAAAGGTCTACGAGCTCATTAAGGATGGAGCAATTGATGGATTTAAAGTCGGCGCTGACTGGCGCATTCGTAAAGATTCTGTAGAGAACCTTATCGGAGCAATCCCAGATGAGTTCTTTGACGGCGAAATGGTTCAGGAACAAGTAGAAAGCTCTGAAGAGTACGCAGCAGCAATGGTATAACGTTTTTCGCTCTGATTGGAGGGGCTGGGGAGCCCTGCCATTCAGATTGCCCGCACGGCATAGCGGTCCCGGGGTGTTCGAAGACTCATCCGCCTGCCACACACAAAAACAACAACGCACAACAACAACAACGCACAACTCGAAGCGGCCCACGAGGGCCGCTCCTTTCTTCTACTTTCTCTTAGCCTTCTGCCAACATCGCATTCGTGAGTCGTAAAAACTCTTCGACACTAAGCGTTTCCGCTCTGCGCTTGGGATCTACCTCTGAATTTAGCAGCAATTCATTCCACCTCGGCTTCTCAATACTAGGCAAGCCGGAAGAAAGTGCGTTCAGTAAAGTCTTTCGCCGTTGATTGAAAGCTGCACGAACCACATCGCGAAACGCGGTTTGATGTTCCGTAGGCACAAGAGGTTCTGCTCTCATCTCGAGGCGCAAAACTCGTGAGCTTACATTCGCTATTGGATGAAAACACGAGCCCGGGACTTGAGGCCCAAGCACAGCCTCAGCAAATACTGTTCGCTGCACACTGATAGCCCCGTATGTCCTACTCCCAGGCCCCGCACAAAGTCTATTTGCGAACTCTTCTTGAAGAAGCAAAGAAGCTGATCGTACGTGCGAATGCGCTTGGAGTATCCAAAGCACAATGTCGGAGGAGAAGGAGTAAGGCACATTACTCACCACACTCACACTCTCCTGCCCTTGCGCCTTGGCGAACTCTGCCAAATCTAACTTGCGCGCGTCTCCTCGTAGAACTCTCTCCGGCGTAAGCTCTTCAAATTCACGCTCCAGATAATCGCAAAACGCCGGCTCAATCTCTGCCACACTCAGATTCGTGCCCACACTAAGCAAGGCCTTAGTTAGTGTTCCCAAGCCAGGACCTACTTCGAGCACAGCCTCGCCAGGCTGTAATTTCGCGAAATGCACAAGCTGAAGCGCAATGCTTGGATCGTAAAGAAAGTTCTGCCCCTTTCGTTTCGAGGGCTGAACACCAAGGGATTCAAGGACTGCTTTAACATTCATCGGCAAAGAGCTCCGCAATCGGCCATTTCGCTCTCGCACCAACAGCGATGGGAGCACTGGGGCCAAGCTCTTTTCCAGGCGTTGGATTCCAGCCCTTAAAATCTTGCTCAGTTTTTTCCCAAATAGATGCTGCCACCACTCCTATCATCGCGGCATTATCAGTACACCATCGATACGGAGGCACAGAAAACTGTACGCCTCTTTTTTCCATCTCCCGCTTCAAGCGCGCACGAAGCTCCTTGTTCGCCGCCACTCCTCCAGTAAGCAAGAACGACTTAGGAGAAAAAGACTCTACTGCCTGATTAGATTTCTTGACCAAAGCCTCAATAATTGAGTGCTGCAGCGACGCCGAAAGATTCTGCACAGTCTTTTCCTCTTTGGCTTCGGCACCGAGCCCAATGACCACACGCTGCACCGCTGTTTTCAAACCACTGAAGCTAAAACTATTTGGATCCCCGGGGACTCCGACTGGAAAAGCAAAGGCACTTGAGTCTCCCCCTTCTGCCGCGCGTGAAAGCGCGGGCCCACCAGGATACGGCAATCCAAAAAGGGTAGCTCCCTTATCAAAAGCTTCACCAGCAGCATCATCACGTGTGGAAGCAATTACTCGGTAGCTTCTAAAACTCTCCACCAGCACTAACATCGTATGACCACCAGAGACGACAAGTGTGAGAAAGGGATACTTCGGTCGCTCCGCCTCAGGCAGTAGTTCCCCGGCAAGTATATGCCCTTCGATGTGATGCACTGGTATAAGCGGAAGACCCCGAGCAAGTGCCAATGCTTTTGCGAAACTTAATCCGACAAGCAAACAACCCTTCAAGCCTGGCCCTCTGGTGCAGGCGACTGCTGAAATTTCCTCGAGGGAGATACCTGCTTGCTGCAAGGCCTCAGCAATAAGACTTGGTAAGTTCGCAATATGCTCCCGTGCCGCGAGTTCGGGCACTACGCCACCGTAGGCAGTATGAAGCTCGGTCTGACTAGCGATAAGATCGCTTTTCAAATAGGTGTCCGTATCTCGCGCAGCCGCCTTGAAAGAGTCAAGGCAAATCACGCTAACTGCAGTTTCGTCGCAGCTTGTTTCAATCGAGAGAAGCATTTGGAATCGTTTCCCAGAAACTTTTTACTGCACTAGAGACTCATCAAAAAGCGCGCAATTGCCTGCTTATCCTTTCTAGACATCAAGCGATAGGATGGCCAAGGGCATAAACTTGGATCGCTCGGCTCAGACTCAAGCGAGTTTCCTGTTTCAAGGTAGGCTACCACATCGTCTTCTCGCCAGTTTTGGATACCGAACTTACTAGTCGCTCGAATATCTGGACCAGGAACAGGGAAAATTTCCTTCTCTACCTCTGCCATAGGCGAGGAGCCTAGCCAAGAATCCGATCCGCTGGCAGCCAAAGGACCATCACCGACGACCTCAAGCGTTTTGTCATACTGTGCTTTACCTGAGCCAGAGAGCACCGAGGCAACCTCGTCACGAGTCTCTAGAGGGTCGCGATTTTCAGGCGTAAAAAACATCACCAGTTGTCCAAGAGCGGCAAAAAGATTTCCACCTCGTTTTTTCTCAGTCCCGGCAAAGGCTTGTTCTGAGGAGAAGAATCCACCCTCTGGAGTGTGACAGCGTTCGCAGCCAGCAACATGCTTCGCCAAGTAGCGACCGTATTGCTTGGTCGCCTTTTCCGGCAGTGATGGCACATAGCCTTTCACATCGGCGTGGGGAGTGAACATTCCCCAATCCTTTACCGTAAAATCGCTTAGCTCTCGACGCTCAACTTCAGTGGGAACCGCTTCTTGCGCGAGCAAAAAGACTGCAATTGCTTTGGTGTCTTCATCAGAAAGCCAACGATAGCCTTGGTGTAAATCAAGTGAAATCGGTTTCTCATCTTTTGCAAT
>QIGM01000347.1 GCA_003230795.1 bacterium | reverse complement strand
ATTGCGTTCGTACTCAGGGTTTTCATAGTAAGTAAGATCTGGATCAGTAAACAAATCACCTCGAAAGCCCCGAATAAGGGCAACATCCTCCACGCCCGCCTCAGCGAGTGCAGCTCTCTGGTAATCGAGAAGCCTTTGAGAACCGATAGGTAAAAGAACCTTAGGCGTCTCTTCGATATGTGGACGCAAGCGCGTGCCCATTCCAGCGGCGACGATAACGGCTTTCAATTCATACCTCTCAGGTCATTCACTTTTTTCATTCGTTCGATTACTGAAAAACTCTTCCGCAAGCACACTCATGCGAATAACGTCGTAGTAACGACTATTTCGAAAAACTTCGCTCCTTAGCCGACCCTCTTCGACGAATCCCGTATTTTGGTAGGATTGCAAAGCGGCCGTGTTTGACTCATTTACGCCCAACCAAATCTTATTGAAGTTTAAGCGCTCGAAGGCATAACGAAGGATGGCTTCTGCGCACGCACTCCCTATTCCCTTACTCCAGTAGGAAGGCTCACCGATTAAGATACGAAACTCAGCGTGACGTGCCTGAGCGTTGATGTCGTAGAGTCCTGTGAGACCTATGGTTCGATTCTCCGAGCGATCTACAATTGCAAGAACAACGTTTCTGTCACTCTGGCAGGTCTCCGCATAAAGCTGTTCCATTCCAGGCGTCGTGCTCGGAAAAAGTCCGGTGACCATAAATTCGGTGACTTTCTCGTCGTTCGCCCAATAAAAAAGACCTTCGGTATAATCTGAGAGACAGACACCGCGTAGATATACATTCTCGTGTGATAGGAACTCAGTCCCTACCCTCTTTTCACTGTCGTCGGAGTTACTCATAAAATTACTGCGAAAGACTTAAACCGATTTCTACGGGGAACTCTACTGCGTAGCCCTAATTTCATTCGGCTCATTTTCCCTCAATCGTTCCGGCGTGTCTATGGCTACAGACCTCGACTCCGACTAAAAATTCGCCTCAAGGGGGCTAGAAAACCTCAATCTCTTGATGTGGAAGCGCACATGCCCTCCCATTCTTTGGAATACAGGAGAACACGCGCTTGCCCGCAACGATGCCTACAACAAGCGCCATACTCTCACAACCGACAAGCCAATCGGCCCAAAGACAATCGTCGAACAAAGAATTTCCTCGACTTATTGTAACCGGAATTTCGTCCCCAAAGTCTCCGTACTGGGTGTATTTATCTGCTTCCTCTGCAGGGTGCGGACGAATTCTTATCGCGGCCACGGCCGTGGCCGCGGAGCGTTGACGCAACTGCGAGAAGAAATATTTGAGAGCGTCGAACTCATCATATCCAAACCACGCTTTCGGGTTCCCGCATTTAGCTTCAGAGGCACGCGATTTAGGTTCGGTGACGTAGAGAATTCGAAGACCGTTTGGATCTGCAGATATCGGCTCCGCTTGCTCGAAGAAAGTTCTTGCTGAACCAAGATAGGGATTTCCTATTACCTTAGTTTCCTTAACCTCAGGTACAGACTCAGCAAGCAAATCAAGAGCTGCCTGGTCAGTGACCCATACTTCATCAGGGAGAATCAACTCCGAACCCTCGAGAAAGCGTGGACGATAGTCATACCAGTGATCCAGAAAAGTTATCACTTGGACATTCTTCGCTCGCGCATTCCTAACTGCGGTTCGCTCAAGATTCGAACCCCAGCTAGTCGCTGTAAAGATCGTTGAGTAACGATCTAGATTGCCATTGAGATGCTCTCGCTCGTAAACATCTTCGCTGGAGACAGAGAATTTCTGAAGGATAGTTCGAGCCGGGCCCTCTGCGACGTAGGAGAACTGATAGTCATCACGCGCTTTCGCCCAATTGTGCAGCATTTCCGTGCCACCGGCATCGTGCACGACGATTAAGGCTTGCTTTTTCAAAGCAAAAGCTCCCTTTGCTCCCAAACCTTTTGAAACGCTTCAATAGTCTTATCGACCTCGTCGTTTGAGTAGTCGTAGAGACATACCAGTAATCCGACGTAGGTCTCGTCCTGGAGTCTCTCTGCCACGGGGCAGATACCCTTCTGATAAGAGACCTCTCCAGAATACACCGCGTCGTTCCACGGATACCCCTTCTTCCCCATTGCAATCCGTCGTTGATACATCGGTAAAAGGTGGAGGTTCGCATAGCCGCGAGTCAGGCCAGCTATACCCTCGGCCTCAAGCGCGTCGATGAGGCGATTCTTCGGCACACCAACAACTTCTGGGTCGAGAATCATTCCGTAGAGATAGTATGCATGAGTGCAATCTTCCCACACCCTTGGCACTTGTAGTCCTGACAGACCGCTCAGTCCACGCGAGAGTCTTTCGCAGATCTCCTGCCTTCGAGCCAAGAGCGTATCGAGCTTTTTTAATTGCTCTCTACCGATCGCTGCTTCGATTTCAGGCATACGGAAGTTGAAACCAATAATATTGGATATGTCATCAACTCCTTTCCCTTCAACGACAGCCTCTCCATGGTTCCTGATTAACTGCATTCTCTCAGCTAATTTCGAGTCGTTGGTGACGCAGACCCCACCCTCACCAGTATGGATGTGCTTATGGTAGTTGAGACTGAACACACCGATATGGGCAAGCGTTCCGACATAAGCACCACGGTAGAGCGCACCCGGAGCTTGTGAGGCATCTTCGATCACCAACAAATCTTCAGACGCGGCGATCTCCATGATCTCCTCAAGCGCTGCGGCATGACCAAAAATATCTGGTAAGACAATCGCCCGAGTTTGCGGGGATAGATTCCTTTTAATTGAGGCGACATCGAGATTAAACGTTTCTTCTTCAATGTCAGCAAAAACTGGTACGGCCCCCCAAACCAAAACGGCCGTAGCCGACGCGCACATCGTCCAAGGGCTGACTATCACTTCGTCCCCAGGTTCAACCCCGACCGCTCCAAGCGCTGCAATCAGTCCAGACGTCGCAGAATTGACGCTCACCGCATGTGTGACTTTGAAATGTTCTGCCCATTCGCTTTCAAAAGCTCGAACATTCGGCCCCCCGTAGAAAGCGTCGTTCCAAGAGCCGAGGAAGCTCGAAAGCTCGCCATCATCCATCACTTTCTGGACAGCTCGAGATTCCTCAATTCCAATCGTGCGGTACGGTGCTGGTGCCGAATTCAGAACAGGGTCGCCGCCAAGTATCGCTAAAGTCTTCATGCTATACCGTCCTCACACTATGAATTATCCGTTTCTCCGCGACGGTTTCAATAAAAGATTCTCGAGAATCTCCCAGGTATCGACTGCATCTTGAGACGCACAAAGTAAGTCAGCCTCACCGAGCATAGCTTTGTAAAGATTATCTACTACGTAACTCTGCACGCGCGCAAAATCTGAGGACTCTTCCGTTTCCATTTCGTCGCTAAGGATACGGTGCCCAGAATAAAGTTCGTCCGCTACCACCGCTCTTTTTTCGATTCGACGTCCCCCTGCAGCAAACCGGAGACTCGCCTTTTCGAAAAACAGTTCAATCTCCGCCGGAGAGTAGTCTCGCGCCTGAGAAGAGGCGAGAAGAATAGGACAGCCATTAACTCGAAGTTCCGCGGTTGGAGCAACATCAGGTATATTGCTCTCGATAGTCGGAAACATTTGAAACGATTCTATCTTTCCGAATAAGAACTCCAATTGATTCAAAAAATGTGACGCATTCGTTAGGAAACTTCCTGGATACCACACTATTCCATGCCGCAAGGCGCCAAACTTATTTGCAAGAATCTGTTCCTTAATTGCACGAATGCCAGGCTCAAAACGTCGCATGTAATTGATCGAAAGAACTACATCACTCTGCAATGCCATCTCTTGCATCGCCAGCGCATCAGATTTGGAAACGCCAAAGGGCTTTTCGCACAAAATTGCTTTTGGTTTCCCGCTACACGATAGAACTGACTCCATCACAGAAGAATGTGCTTCTGCCGGAACGGCAATAACGACGACTTCCGGTGACTCATTTTCAAGCAGAGCGTTGATGCTATCGTATACGACTACCTTATATGCAGATTCGAAACGCTCGCGAGCAGATAGGTTGATATCGGCGCCAGCGGCGAGTTCATAGCCTGGATGCAGATCAAATGCTCTTGCGTGCGATAGAG
>QIGM01000259.1 GCA_003230795.1 bacterium | reverse complement strand
CGTGGTCGCCTTCCATAATGCCTCGAATACAAAGATCCTCGTTGAGTTGCGGCCAATGCAATCCAAATGGAGAAAGTTCTATATCTGATAGTTCAAGATCCGAGGCTGATCGCAGTCGGGGGTTTGCTTCCACTGGAAAATTGAGTTTCTGGCCGCTGCTCATCACGATCTCGATGCGACCTGTGATGTGCTTTGCGCTCTTAGGGGTATCAATCAAAGTATTCATGCCATTTTTGTATTATAAGCTCTATATTCTCATCTGCCAAGTCTTCCGCTTTGCTCAATTCCTTGGTCTTGAGTCCGACTGATTCTCGGAGAATTACAGTCCCTTCAACCTCAAAGACCGCCTCACCGTTACCTTTCCTCACGTGAACGTGAATCGGCGTGTGATCATTACTGTAAAAGAAGAAACGAAATCCGTCCTTTGTGAATACTGTCGGCATCAGTTAATTATTGTTTTCTGGCGAACGTTCAGGACAAGTCGGCTTCTGACGGCAAAATCCGTTCGGGAGAGAGTCTATCTGCTGTCGTTAGCCCGTCAACTGCTCCCAACGCGGGAGACCGGCTTCATCCACTTGTTGAACTCGGAAAATCCCGTCGCCAGGCCCCGCTCTGAGCCAGGGCAGGGAATAACTCTCGTCCCCTGACTCTGAACGGCTTACGGAGAGGCGTGCGAAGAGCGCCTTGTAGCTCCACGAGCTTCCCTCACAATGGCGGCACGCTGGGCGCGAATCTCCAGTGCCTCCTCCGCGATGTTGGCCCTAGGGCTCCGGGCAACTCCTTGAACCGGTTTCTCTTCCCGGCGAGCATCCCAAAATAACGCACGCGGCGCAGCCCCTTGGGAACTATGTGCCGGGCCACGATCAACAGTACCTCGATCAACAGTACCTGGCACTTCGCTGCTCTTAATTCTGCCCATATAAACGAATTCGCACGGTGGCCGACTTGACGCGATCAATCGCTTCACGCCGATTGGCGGGCAGAGGTTGCGGCTTAGGGAGCACTATGCTATTCCGTTTCACGAACCTCATTAAAACGTTGGCTTTGATCGCATAGTTTATACTGTCGAAGATATCACCTCGCCGCACGAGAGTAGCCAAATCATTGGTGGTGCCGCTTGTAATCCCAATTAACCGCGCGGTTTCCGCGTCAACCAAAGGGCCGCCAGAGTTTCCCGGTTGAATTGGCACAGAAATCTGAAAATCACGCGGCGAATCCTTGATTCCGGAGAGCGAACTGATTGATCCCTCCGTAAATTTCCTGTTGAATCCCAAAACTCCGGTAGAGGGGTACCCTATCGTAAAGCACTTGTCACCAAGCTCGACCTTACCGCTGTCTGCGAGAGATAGGTAAGGGGTCGGCACGGGTGTGCGAATGCGGAATAGAAATATGTCGTCCTTTACGTCGATTAGCCCCGCATCCTTATTGCCGGGATAAGTAGCATAGCTGGCACCGTCGTACTCCACGATAGCCTTCTGTATGTCCGCTGATGCTATGTGCGCATTGGTCGCGATCAAACCATCATCCGAAATGAGAAAACCGGTTGCAGAGCCCTTGTACTCAGAGAAGGCACTGAGGATCTGGCTTCCGGCTACCGCGGGAATTTGCCGATCCTTCGCGTAAGCCAGTTCTCCAGCCTTGAGGTTTACGGTGATTTCTATCCGTATCAAATAACGCATATTGGCCTTCTTTTCTGCAGAGTATTTCCATGCTTCAGCAGTCAATCTGAGTAGCGCTTCATGATCAGATTTCCAGTTGTGCAATCGCGTGTATACGCGCACGATATCAGTGGTCACTACGCCTTGAGGCAACGTAACCGCCCCCGTTTTGGCCGCCTTCACGAAATGGTTGTGGATCGCGACGGATGAAAAAGCATGGTCTATCTCACCTTTGACTTGCACAAATCTTCCGTCAATTCGTTTGAAAAACAATGGTTGTGTTCCAGCGGCTAGACCGCCTACGGTACACACAAAATAGTTCAACCCCGGACTCTCCATAAGGACTGACTGCAATGGAAATGTCCCAAACCGGTGAATATGAGAACGCCTCCCTTCATTACTTTGGTAGACAAGGTGATTGTAACCATCTTTTTCCCGGACGACCTCAACGCGTTCTCCTTCCGTCTTCAAGGGGTAAACATCGAAAGTCTGCGCCGTGGCAACACAGGGACTAAGGAGCCCTAAGAGGGCAGCGACAATATTTTTCATGACGTAACGTTTGAGGTGGCCCCCGATCTTCGGCCAGCGGAACGCTGAGGTTAAGCTATGGTGGCGGAGCGCGGGCAAGCGTTAGTTCGTGTTGGTTTGTCTGTCAAGGTGGGTTTCATTTGAACCCTCATTTTTGAAGCCGGAACGGAAGACCCGACACGCAACGGAGCGTCGCTCAACAGTACCTGGCACTTCGCTCGACATCTTGTTATGCCTTCGTTGCTCGGTAATACTCGATTGGGTCAGGAAGTCCTTCGCCTGAAAACGTATGAATGCCATCTAATCTTTCGAAAGAAGTGAATTGATCCTTGTTTCCTATAGCGTCGTAGTTGTTCTTCACACGATCAAACATACGCGAATCAATCACTAGTTCTTTCGGCGCAAGACAGGGATCGATTCCCTTTAGACGAGCGGCGCGGTCGATGTCAATTCCATAGTAGTCCGTCGTATCTGGGATGAATGTCATTTGATAATCATCCTCACAGTATGCAGCAGCGATCTTGGTTTCCGGAAATTCAGGGTCAGACTCTGTGGCCACTTGAAACAAACTGTCAAAAATTTGGAGTGGCGAATATCCTGATACGTCACGATCTGAGTCTTCGATATAGAACATCAACTCATCCCCGATTCCCTTAAGCGGGCGAAATGAATCCAAAAAAGTAGTCGCGTTAGCGAAAGCGTTATGGATCAATGCCACCCATTTCAACATGCTTTCTTTTTTCATCGCGGTCGAACCCACCACGTCAATAAAAATACAATAACCTGGAACCTTCGACAGGTTCTCAATAGATTGCTTTAGGTTAGTATCATTGGGATTGATCAACAGAGATTTTGTGGGCATTGTCTTTCTTTGCATAACGTCCGAGCGCAGTCACTGCCTGCCGAGGGCGCGCTCCTGTTTTAGGGTTGACGTTGTGTTCATTACGGTTTCGACTCGCCGCGGGCAGGCAGTTGATTTGCCGCGTCTTGTTCGCTCCGTTGATCTTCCAAAGCGTTCTGGTCAAGGAACAGCGCGAGGTCACGTCCTCGCTCAGTTAGAGAGACCTCAGTAGAAGCTGCCATCGTTGGTTCGTTATGAACTATCAACCCATGCGATCTCAGATTTCGCATGGAGTTCTTGTGAGCTGAGTGAATTTGATATGAATCGGTCGAGGATGCCTGCACTAGCAGGCTGATCTCCTGATTGCTGAGGGAAGAAAGAACCAATCTTACCCATGGTAGTGCGGACTCTAGCTGTGGAAGATTCAGTTCGCGGCCTCCAATTTTGACGACTGCGTCTCCGTACTTTGCCTCTCGCGTCTTAGCCATTAGCGAAAACGCGAGATCGAGAAAACGAAGCGCGTGACTCTTGTAGGCCAAGCCGAGCATTCCCATCAGGCTCACAATCGCTATAGCTTGGAATCCGCGGTAGGTCGAATAGCCAGCGAAGACCAACAGAGTGAATACGCAAAGTGCACGGGTCATGATGATTTTCTAGAGCGAACAGTGTTGTTAGTTGTCTTCGCTATCAATAGTGACTTGCTTACCGATGATAAGGAGGTGTGGAGGATGTGGTAATATTCCTTCTAGTTACAAGGATTGAAAGCGCGTTCGCTGGGGATGTCGAGGTTCTTTTTTCCTTTGGAGATCTCAAAATTTTAGATATTTGTCCTATTTGATATCGTGGCGATATCAGGCTCACTCGCAGAATCTGTGGGCGAATTCTGGTGGCGCAAAGGGGCGGTTTTACCTACTGATTCTGCGGACGAGGCAAAAAGGGCAGAGGAGCTTGGAAAGCTCTGCCACGTCCGATCGCGAGCGACGTTTTCGGATGCTGCCGCTTAATTTTTTTGTCCCGAGGGTTGCCTCTCGAGGAGATCACTCTGGCGGGTCGTGCTGGAGCTTACTC
>QIGM01000437.1 GCA_003230795.1 bacterium | reverse complement strand
CCTTAGCGAAACGGCTGGTCGTTCGCCTCCTTCGTTGAGAGGATATCGCCGGCTGAGGAGGCGGATTGAAGTTTGCTTTATCCTGAATCCGCTTAAAGTAGCTGTCATATCGGTTCTCTATCTCAAAAGGCGAGACTGAGTAATCACCGCGTACGAGCCTCTCTTGCGGAGTCACGATAAAGGCCGATGATTTTCGCTTCCGCTTTTTTTTGATGCTATCAGCAGGAGCCGATTCAGTAATGTCAAAGGAGACTTTTTTTATCGTGTTCGCGTCATCTCCGGAGTCTCTACCAACTTCGGGGGCTCGATCAAGCTTTGCAAGTCCCGGATCAAACCCTTGAAGCGGACTAAGATCCAGTGGATTGAAAGGTCTCGGCGAAGGATCTGCGAGATTGCCCCCAGGTACTGGCGGCTTGAGATTCGGCTCTGCTCCTTCTTCACCTTCTAGTTTCTTTGTCCCGTAGAAGTAATCGTCCGCTTCATCACCATCGTTCAGCACTGAGCAGCCGAGAAACTCGTTTCGTGAACAAATAGTGCAGTGACAATTTACCCGCTTGGTCCAATAAGCAATACGGACTTCACGCACAAAATTGTGCACATCTTTAACATCTTCCTCAAGAAGGCGTTTATAGAGATCTCTTCGAAAGCCCCAGAATCCTCCTGAGCCAACCGGTTTATCTATTCCATTCGTCGTCGGATCGAAATACTCTGACTTCGCTAATGACTCCGGTTTAAAGCACTCGCTGCCTAAGTTCCCGTCGTCGATCGTTGGATAAATTACCTGTATTTTATCGGCAGAAAAGATTTTTCCGGGACCAACTCGATTTGAACCAGCGTAGTTTTGACCATCTCTTGGATTTGATCCCTCAAGTCCGCGACCCGCAGCGAAGGTCCAAAGATATGGCCTACGCTTTCCTTCTTCGCCTTTTTCTCCAGTCATGTTGGGACCAAAGGTCGGTAAGCTGTTGAGGGTATAGAAGCTAAAGCCCGCTACAATTTTAGCATACAGCGGATCCTCCATCATATTCTTGTTCCGTGAGTGATAGAGGCGGAAGAAATTGTGGTAGAGCCAGTCTTGCCAATGAGTCTCCTTCTTCACGCCTACGCGCTTGAACCCCTTTGGATAGTATTTAGGGCCCATCTCGACATACTGACCCCACATCCGCATCATCGAGTTCTCTGGCTGCTCTTTACTCTTGCCTGTGAATTCCTGGTCTAGTTTTTTAACGATATCATACACATTTGGTGCATCGGCTTTGCTTCCGATCATCGCATGATCCCAAGCGCTCCCTCGATTCTGAACTGCCTCTGGCCTGTTCGGCTCGGAAATATTTCGATGGTAATACTGAAAGGTAACTTTGTCGTGCTCTTCGGAGTAGCTGGAGTGTGATACTGCGAGTTTGTCTGAACTAGGCAGAGTATTCGCGAAACACTTGTGCTCCATGATGTAGCCCTTCCAATTATCGGCCTTATCAGGGCGCTTACGTCTACTTAGCTGCCGGTTAGCATTGCTCATGTAGACAAGCGTGTGATTGGAACGGGTTTCAATGTCACCACTTCCAGGAGTCGTGTTTAAATCTCTCCCGGTAAAATCAAAGGCATAGAAATATTCAGGCGGAAAGGCCTCCTCGAAGTCGCTGGACTGTTTTTCCACGCCATGCACATTCTTGTAGTAGCTCACCAGGTACTTCTCATCGTCCTCGCCTGGAGTAGCTACCAACGACGGTACTTGTGCTGCTCGCTCACCGGGAGTCAGACCACTCTTCGATGATTTTGAGCTCGACCGTGATGAAGCTTTGCTTCGATTCGGTCTGATCCCTGCGAGAGATGAGGCGGTTCTTTTCTTCGGATCGCCTTTTGTCTTCGCGACCCTCGCAGCTCCACCTTGACCATCTTTTCCAATAAAGCGATCGTAGACGTTATCCCGTGAGTACTCATAGGCGAGTTTCTGACCTGCCACATCGCCGGTCGGCTTATCGGCATCGTCCAAGTAAGTGCCATAAGGATTGAAACTCCCCATCGCACGTCCCGGATATGTACGAGAAATATATGTCGGCCAGTAGTATTCAGAAACGTAGAACTGATTAAAGCGGCATGGGATGCAGAAAAGCTGCGTACAAGGAGTCTGGCAAGGTATACAGCTCGTTGCAGCCACTCCCGTATATGTAACCCAACCAATTTGGCAGCGTCGTCGGCACTCTTTCGTGTAAGGACCGCCGCCTGTTGAGCTTTCGGTCACCACGGCTTCAGCGTCCACCTGTCGCTCTTCAAAACAGTTGGCGAAAGTTTTCTGATTGAAAATAACTCGACTGTCTTTGTCGGTGTAGTCCGACTTCGATGAATTGGCGATTCCAGGCTGATCAACTCCTCGATTGAGGTTGTCACTGTCCTTCGAACTCAATGGCCTTTTGCCTGGCGGCGGTGCTTTGACGCCCTTTCCTTTTCCTACTTTCGTGGGTTTTCCAAGCATAGGATGACGAGCCGGCATGTTTTCGTATCTTTCGCTCTTAATCTCACCTTGGGCGCGGGGATGATGTGCAGACTCGTAGGCATCCACCCGCGAGTTCTTATTCATGAACTCCCTAAGCCGGGGTTCCATTTTAGTTTTGTATTTTGGATAGTCTTTTTGAAGTGTCTTCTCGATGCGTTCTTTGACGTCATTCTTCATTGGGGTTTCGACCCAATCAAGGCCTTCTTCGAAAACATCTTGTCCCTGAGCAAGAACGCTAGAGGGAGCTAGGAAAAGCCCAGCGAGTAGGCAATAGAAGGCCATGCTCAGCAAAACGCCGAGCGCATTTGTGTATTTCTTAAAAGGTTGTCCCAAAACCTAACCGCTTAACAATCGGTAATAAAATCTACGAGAGATCTTTGGTGTTATCGCCGCTCACTCATTAACCGCAACATTTAGTAGTATTTAATGTTCTGCAAAAAACGTTTTAATTGTAATGAGTTAAGAAAAAACGGCTCGTCAAAATTCACTCATCTTATTAGATCGGATGCTTTGCGTTTGCTCTTGAGTCTTAAGCGCTCGTAGGGATTGCGGGGGCTTATTGGCTAGATTAAGGCTTGTTTTGTGGCCATTTGAGATTTAATTGAGTCAACTGGCCTAAAATCGGTTTGATTTCGCTTTTTCTTCACGCTCAATTGAGGGGTCAGCCACACGATCTGCCTGATCGCTGGCCTCGCGAATTCTTTCGGAAATGGTCTTCCGATTCCCTTCCTCGTCATAGGCCGAGCCTTGTAAACGTTTAGAAACCTTGTCCAAAGTATCAAGAATGACTCTGACCTTACTGTCTTTTTTCGCCTTGAGTACCATATTGTGCTCGAATCTGGATGTGCGTTTTGGCAATTGCTGCTCAAGAAGGTCACTTCTCACCAGGTTTTGTAGCTTCTTCGCAGCATTCGCTTCACTTTCGGGTATGGCGAAACTATCGCTGGAATCACTTTCCTCCGTCGCTACTGGTCCAGGGCTTGATTGCTTTTTCGGCCTATCCGAATCGGCTTTAAAATTCTCAGGCACCTTTCCATCAGTAATGCCTTCCTTTCGTGAGTCAGAAAACATGCCGCCACGCACGTCTGTTGCAAGCGACTGGGCCGCAACCGGCAGCGGGGCCAAGGCAAACAACAGCAATCCGCAGACTATGCTGCGACTTAGGCACTGTATTTCAACGGCTATGTTCTGAAGTAAAATCATATTTCTCTAAGACTCGCGCGTTACATATTCAGCTTCACGCAATTCGACATATTTCTGTTATGTCGGAAGCAGTCTCGGAGGTAGCCTAAGTTCGCCAAAGTTGGCGCGAATCTCCCTTTATCTAGGCTTCTTTAACTCACCGCAGCTGGGCCTAAAAAGCGGGTTCGCTTCAATGAATCGTAGAGTAAGGCCAGATACTCTTATGAGTGTTGGGTTTTAGAGTTAGCCTAACGTGCTACGATTGCTCGGATACTCTACAAATAAGCATAACAAGTCGTAGGATGTTTCTAGGGAGGTGTCTGGTGTCTGGTGATGCCTGCGGTCTTCAAAACCGTTGTAGGGCTGATAAGGTCCTGGGTGGGTTCGATTCCCATACATCTCCGCCACAAAAAGAATAGATTT
>QIGM01000561.1 GCA_003230795.1 bacterium | reverse complement strand
ACAAAGACTAAGCGTTCAGAAAACACTACAAATGCGACTAGCATTTGACAATTTCGTACTGGCCTAGAATTACAAGGTTATTGACCGGTCTGATAGAATATTTTTTACCACCTGAACGCTTACGGCAAACTAGCAACGAACGAACGATAAAGAAAATGGAAGAAGGGACGCTTAATTAAGCTTGAAGATTAAGCAGCGACCCAGGAGCGTTTGCAGAATCGCTACTAAAGCGAGCCGCCTGCTCAAACGCTCTAGTGCTCACGGTAGATGGAAGCTCCCGAGAGGTTTCGTCCTCTTCTGCTGAAGCGAGAGCAGTCTCATCAGCGCTTTCAGACGCTTCTAACTCATCGAGAGGTCCTTGCGTTGCACTCGAGACTTCTGCGTTTTCGCCGTGTGCTTCAGAACCAGAATTAAGCTCGGCTCTTGCTTCCGCTTCTAATTGAGACGCGGCGGCGGCAACACTGCGGTCCGCCCCAGAGGGCTCGGCTGGTGCAAGCGCCGCACGACGAATCGTTTGCGCCTTAGAGACTGTCTCTTCTGGTGTAGATCCTGGAGAGATATTTACTGGGACCTCTCCTGCCACAGCGTATTGTTTGCCGTCAGGACCGGTCGTGAACTGATAGCTGGCACCACCTGCCCGATGCTGACCGAGGGAGTTTAAGTGAGATTGCTCATGGGTACGAACTTCTCTATCGCGCGCTTGAAGTTCCGTAACTTCACGCTGCTCCGCAGGAGATTGTTCGGGGGAATTCTCGGAACCAGAATCCCCTGCCTGTTCCTCGGAGCCATTCTCCTTGGAGGTAGCTGCTGGTAGCGCATCAATTGAGTTTTCGACTTCCTTCTCTTCGACAGAAGCCGTCGCTGCTGCCTCGGAAGAGACTTCCGCTTGCTTGCCTGCATCAAGTGAAGTCGTAGCAAACTCTCGCGCGGCCGAAGACAGGCTCACTTTCGCAGCATCTTCATCTTTCTTGGGTTGAGGTCGTGGGTCGCTTTGAACGCTCGGCGTACGCGGAACAGGCGTAATGCCCTGCGGCGAAAATGCGCCGGTAGCTGCGTCCGAAAATACCCTTAGGATGCTCATCCGTGTGGCCTTAGCGTTTAGGGCTCTTCCTATCCATCAGGAAGTAACCTCAGTGTCATGTGCGAACTGCGTTTTTGTACAGCCCTCACTCCTCGCTCTAAATAGTCGACTCAATAGAATAGGAACTTTAATTTAATGTTGGAATGGGCTAAAGAGGTGTAATTAAGGAGAAAAGACCAAATAGTCTCAAAAAGGGACAAGACGGAACTGTCACTAAGGTATCCCCTTGGGACGCGGCCTATGAGTAGACGTTATGGACCCACGAAGCGTATTCCGGCAACTCACCACGAACCGCAGCAAAGTAGGTCGACTGTATCTTCTCAGAAATTGGGCCTACTTTGCCGTCACCTACCTGGTAGTCATCAACCTCAACTACCGGAGATACCTTCGCACCAGTGCCCGTTAGAAACGCTTCGCTGGCACGATAAAGCTCCGTGCGATCAATTGATCGCTCGCGGACTTCAATTCCTTTATCTTTCGCGATTTCCATTACCGAACGGCGCGTGATCCCTTCGAGAATATCATCCGATGGTGGCGGCGTTATCAGAACATCGTCAATAACAACGAATATATTCTCCGCACTCCCTTCAACAACATGCCCGTTCCGATCTAGAAATATCGCTTCGTCGTATCCGCCCATGAGGGCTTCAGTCTTTGCGAAGGCAGTATTTACGTAAATACCGTTTGGTTTAATTCGAGCTGGAATGGAGTTATCACCACTTCGAACAAAACTCGAAACCTTACAGCGCATCCCGCCAGTCGGAACGTAATCTCCTAAAGGGTAGAGGAAAATCGTAAGCGAATCTTTGTAGTCGATAAACTTCGGAGTAATTTTATTTTCGTCCGTGAAGTTCGTCACCCGTAAGTAACAATCCTGTTTTATCTTATTCGCCGTAAGTAAGTCGGTAAGCGCCTTAAGGAACTTCGGATAATCGAAAGAGTCAAGGAAGTTACTGTAGCGCATGAGCTTACAACCGAGACGGAGACGCTCGTAATGCGCTTCTGGTCGAAAGAGATAAAGAGAGTCGGTTTGTTCGTTGTAATGGGCGCGAATGCCAGTAAACACGCCAAGACCGTACAAAAACGCGGTATTAGACACGGAAATCGTGGCGTCCTTAAATTCGACGATCTCGCCGCGGAAATAAACTTTTAACTCTTCGTGATCGAACATGGCTCCCTTAATAAGATAGGCATACAATGTATCTATTTTCGAAAAAGCTAGCAAGCGTGGCACTTAGCTGCTTGCAATGCCTATTCTCTGGAGTTAGTACTAGCGTTCTCCCTTATATGCTCTGAGATGATTTCTCCGCTTAGAACAAGCAACATCTCAGAACCCTGAAATTATGAGTTCCGCAGGAAAACTTATGACTCTAGATTATGCCAAGCGCCACGAAAGCTCCCCAAAAAAGCTTCTACGCTCGCTTACTACCTTAGCTCTTTTTATTACCCTCTTCGGCACATACGTAACCACCACCTCGGTTGACCTTGCGCTCGCGCAGGAAGAGGAAGTAATCGAGGACCCCTTCGAAAGCGTGAATAGAGGGATATTTTGGTTCAACAATACAGTCGATGAGTATGCGCTGGAACCCATCGCCAAGGGCTATGACTTTGTCGTTCCGGGCAGCGTCCAAAGAAGCATTGGAAATTTCTTTGACAATCTTAAGTTCCCAGTGCGCTTGGTGAGCGATTTACTTCAATTCAAATTTGAACAAGCGAGTAACCACACTGGTCGATTCGTTCTCAATACCACCTTCGGTATCGCTGGTTTGTTCGACGCTGCTGAAAGCTTCGGGCTCGAAGCTCATCACGAAGATATCGGCACGATGTTTGCCCATCATGGTATGGGACCTGGGCCTTACCTCATGCTTCCTTTTTTCGGACCTTCCAATGCACGGGATACCCTCGGAAAGGGAGTTGAGTTTTTCTTGAATCCTATTTTTTATCTAGAACCAATGGGCGTGCACGAAGATGACGCCGTTGCTATCGCAGCTGGCCTTACTGCCACCGATGTCGTCAATACTCGCTCTAGGCTTATCGGACCCATTCAGGCAGCAAAGGACGCTTCTCTCGACTACTATTTCTTCGTTCGCAAGGCCTACTATCAGATTCGATACGAGCAGATTTATGACAAGGCTGCTCCAGAACCCGAGGATTTTGACGATGAGTTCGAGGACGAGTTTGGGGATGATGAGGAGCTGGCCGAATAGAGGGCTTGGAGATTGCACTCCCCCAAATTGATTCGGAAGAAAAGGCGATTAGTTAGAAAGGAAAAATGGGCAAGTATCAACACAACGCAACGCTCGTTGAGCTCAAGCTCCTTAACGAAGAGCTGATGGTTCTCCGAGTAACACTCGACGAACCGACAGATGCTTACAATTTCGCTCCTGGACAGTATGGTGAAGTCGCACTCATCGATGACTCACCAGATTCACTTTCAACCTCAGATAAAATAGTGCGTAGGCAATTCTCCATCGCATCTGCAAGCGGCGACACAAGCGGTTTGGAATTCTATCTCGTGCTGGTTCCAGACGGATTCCTCACACCCAAACTTTGGAAACTCGAGGCTGGCGACCGGCTTTGGGTGAATCCGAAAGTAAAAGGTAAGTTCACTCTTGCCCCAGCACCCACCGGTAAGGATCTCGTAATGGTTGCAACAGGGACAGGACTTGCTCCTTTTGTTTCAATGCTGCGCACGTTCAGGCAGCAACCTACCTGGAACACCTTTACGATTATTCACGGAGCTCGACTTCAGAAAGACCTCGGCTACCGTGAAGAGCTAGAACAGCTCGAAGCTGAAGACCCACGCTGCTTTTATATCCCCACCCTTACCCGTGAGCCGGATAGCTCCGACTGGACTGGACACCGTGGAAGAGTCGGCACGATACTCCACGATGGAACCTACGAATCTCACGTAGGCCAACCATTTACCCCAGAAAACATTCAGGTGTTTCTTTGCGGGAATCCAACAATGATTGACGAGATTCAGGCCAGCCTTGAAGAACGTGATTTCAGCCTTCATAAGAAAAAAACCCC
>QIGM01000221.1 GCA_003230795.1 bacterium | reverse complement strand
TGCTCATGCTACGCCTCGGAGGCGGTTATGGAGCACGGGATTGTGCAGGGATTTGCTCTAAGCCTTTGGAGAGTGCTTCGCTGTCAACCGTTCTCGAGTGGTGGTTTCGATCCGGTGCCTGAGAGGGGGGTGCCTGAAAGGGGGCCTCAATGTAAGGGACCTCGCTCAAGAGCCAAATTAGAATCTAAAACGACATAGGCCGCGGTGAGCGGCAACGATTTCAAGAAACGAAAATAGGAATTTTCATGGACCAGCTTTCAGAACAACAGAATCAACGAAAAACAGTTGCCCTAATGATCTGTCTTTTCATTGGCTTTATGTATTTCGAAACAGTGTGGAAGCCTTATTTTTACGGTCCGATCAATGCACCGCAGCCAGCTCCCACTCAGAGCGCCCTAGAGACGCCAAGTCCGTCGGCAGCACCAACTGACGCCGCATCGCAGTTTGTAGAAGCTGACCCAGTGGCAAGTCCTGAGAGCGCTCAGGGCGTAGCAGAAGGCACTCCAGCTATTTCACCAGCTCCGCTTGAGGGCGGCAGTGTCCTGGCACAAGCTCCTAAGACCTACCCAAGTGACGCCCAGATTCTACGCGAAGGAACTTTCCATATCATCACCAATGATTTGGATTTAGAGATTTCTAAGCTTGGCGGCCGAGTCACTAAGGCACTTATTCTTAAATATCCAGAGAATTCAGCCGTACCTGATGTCCCTCTGAACCTCGTAAAACATACAGAGTATGCGCCTTATCCGCTTGGCATCTATTCAGGAACCGCAAACGACGCTTGGACTGTGTATGAAGTCGTCTCAGGACTCAGCGGTGATTCCCTCGATTTGCGTAAGACGAACCTCCCCGCTCAAGTCGAGCTACGAGGTGCCTTAGCCGACGGACGCAGTATCACCAAGCGTTTGAACATTTCGCCGAACGGCTTTGTGGTCGATGTTAAAGTCTCTCTTTCTGCAGCCAATGCAAGCGCTAGTCGCCTCGCGCTTGAGTGGACTCGCTTCGATAAAGACACCGAGACCTCCATGCTCAATCCCTACGATGCGAAGGGATTTACCTGGTTTGACGGCGAAAAAGCGCTGCGCACTCAGTATGGAGATTTCGAAGGAACTCGCCAGGAACTAGGGAGTACCCAGTGGATTACCCAGGGCGATAAGTATTTTATGGCGGCTCTTATCTCTCAGCCAGAAGCCGCCCTCGCCTACGCCGTGCGCACAGGCTCTCTTTGGCGCTCTCGTATTTCCGGCTCCGACCAAGAGCTAAGCGCGAGAGTATTTATCGGACCAAAAGAGTATGAGCGTTTAGACGCTCTCGGCTCCGAACTCCAGCGAAACATTGATTTCGGTTACACAGGGTTCATCGCCGCGCCGCTGCTCTCTTTGCTTCACGTAGTCTACGGCTTTGTCGGTAACTACGGCTTAGCGATTGTGGTGCTCACCATTCTTGTTCGTCTTGCCCTCTACCCTCTGGCGGCAGCTTCCTTCAAACAAATGCGCGCAATGCAGGACTTAAAGCCTGAGATTGATCGCGTTCGTGAGCAGGTCACCGACAAGCAGCAGCAACAGATGGAGCTAATGGCGCTCTACAAGAAGAAGGGCGTGAACCCTCTCGGAGGCTGCCTGCCCATTGTGCTCCAAATGCCTATATTTATTGGGCTTTATTCGGCGCTGATGCTCTCAGTTGAGCTTAGAAACGCTCACTTTGCCTTCTGGATTACAGATCTCTCCGAGCCGGAAAAGCTTATGCTTGGTGGTATCGGTGTGCCGATCATGGTGATTCTATTCGTCATCTCGATGATGGTTCAGCAATGGACTACGCCGAGCACAATGGACCCCGCGCAGAAGAAAGTCATGCTTGTAATGCCTTTAGTCTTTGGCTTTATGTTTATGAACTTCCCCGCTGGACTGACGCTTTACTGGCTTACGAGTAACCTCATTTCTATCGGTCAGCAGAAGTCGATGTATCACTACGTTGATAAATCCAGCGCAGCGCTCAAAGTTACCCTTGCGGTAAGTGCGGTAGTGTTTGTGATTGCAGCAACGCTGACGATAGCCGGCTAATGAATATGTGGAATCGTGCTTACTGATTCAGAAGATACGATAGCCGCACCGATTACCGCCGCCGGCGCTGCTGCTGTGAGCACGCTGCGTATCAGTGGCAAGGGAACTAAGGCTGCTCTTGGGTCTTTGCTGAAGACCTCAAAGAAGGTGATAGATGCTCCTCGAGAGCTTTGTTATAGCCCGATTCTAGATATTCTATCGACGACTCCCGATAGCGTGCTCGATTACGCTCTTGTGGCCTATTTTCCGGGACCAAATAGCTTTACCGGTGAAGACTGCGCTGAGCTTAGTATCCACGGAAGCCCCTACATTTTGCAAAGATTGCTTGAATCGCTTGGTTCGCTTGGAGTGCGTCTTGCTCGTGCTGGCGAATTTAGTGAACGCGCCTACCACAACGGAAAGCTCGACCTTAGTCAGGCGGAGGCAGTAGCGGATCTTGTTTCAGCAGAGACAGAGGCTCAGGCACGTGTTGCTCGCGAACAGCTTGAAGGCAAGCTGTCAAAGGCGGTGGACGAATTAGGTGAGCCTCTTCGCGATCTGCTGGCGGAAATAGAAGCGCATATTGATTTTCCCGATGAGGATATAGAACCACTTGCGGTAGAGCGTTGGGTGGAAGCAATGAAAGACGTGTTGCTCCCGTTGGAGGCCTACCTCTCAAGCTTCGAGCATGGTCGGCTTTGTAGAGAGGGTGCTCAAGTGGTGCTTATTGGACTGCCAAACGCGGGGAAATCCAGCCTATTGAACGCTCTTCTTGGTGAAGATCGCGCCATAGTTACACCTATTGCGGGCACCACCCGAGATAGCATTGAGGACGTTCTTTCTATCGGTGGCCTAGCGGTAAGGATTTGGGATACCGCCGGAATTATCGAAGAGGGTAGCTCTCGCGAACTGGGTCAGGTGGAGAAGCTTGGAATTGAGCGAAGCAAAAAGCATCTAGCTCAGGCTGATTTGGCCTTGGTTGTGCTCGACCCGGAGGCCGAACTCGCTGCGCAAGGAGCGATAATTCAAGCGGTGCGCAAGCAAGCCCGGAAGGCGCTTTTTCTACTCAATAAGATAGATGCTCTCAGCGCCGAGCGGCAGGAAGAGTTAGCTATAGGCTATGAACAAGTGCTCGCAGTACGCCCTTTGGCAATATCGGCTCGAGACCAAATCGGTCTAGATGGGCTTCGAAGCGCAATCGAGCAAATCTTACTCGGTGAGGACAACAAGCAAGCATCGCTACTGATTTGCAATAGAAGGCATTTTGAAGCGCTCGAGAGCGCCAAAGACGCACTGCAGCGGGCGATAGACTGTGTATCATCTGCTCAACCTGCAGAGATCAGTGCTTTCGAACTGCGAGCAACCCTTAGCGCCTTAGGTGAGATCGTTGGCATTACCTCTAGCGAAGATGTGCTCGGTAGGATCTTTTCGAAATTCTGTATCGGAAAGTGAGTAGAGGCGTCGCTTGCTCTATGTCTCGGAGACAATTGGCATCACTCCACCAGGTCTTCCGAAATGAACTGTAAAACTATCATTGTCGGCTGCTGTGGGTGTAATGAATGTATTGTCCTTACTTGAGTAATAAAGACAACCAAGCTCTTCAGGTGGCCGTGCGCTAAGGAATTCTTCTGCCTCATCTACTGCAGCGAACCATGCCTGCTTCAGCTTTGGTAGTGAAACTGGTCTCGCTAAGTCAAGTCGAGCGAAGTCGTCTTCGCGGTACGCACTTCTGCGTTTCAGTAGTTCAAGCAGGGACTGTGGGGTAAAGCCTGGGTCCTTGCCACAACTCGCCCAGCAAAGCGCACCAAGTGAGAGAATTTGGCTGTGCGCCTCAACGATATCGAGAAAATCCCTAGCTTCTCTTCGTCCGACAAGTGCGAGAAGTTTGTTGATTGCGAGATCAACCGGATGAAGACGATATCCAACACGTTCGTCTTTGATAGCCGGGAGAAATCTCCATGCGGTATCATGCATCCATTCGACCTTTGCGATGCTCTCTTTTTTGCTAACCGAAGCTTGCACAAAGCCTGGAAGTTCTCGTTCTACATGTAGGGAATATTGGTTTTTCTCCAAGAGAGAACGGTCCTCAGTAA
>QIGM01000285.1 GCA_003230795.1 bacterium | reverse complement strand
CTTGGCAAGATAGTCGAGAGATGAGGATGCCGCTGTTGCGCGAAGCATACTCTTTGGGGTCATTACGATTAGTGGCTTTCTCCAGGTTCGTAGAGCCTGGCGACGAAGCAAGTGATAGTACTGCCCCGCCGTTGAGGGATTACAAATTTGGATATTGTCCTCGGCCGCACCTTGTAAAAATCGTTCGAGACGAGCGCTGGAATGTTCTGGTCCTGAACCTTCATATCCGTGCGGTAGGAGCATTACGAGGCCAGAGAGCAAGCCCCACTTATCTTCTCCCGCGCAGAGGAACTGATCGATAATGATTTGTGCTCCGTTAACGAAGTCACCAAACTGTGCTTCCCATAAAACCAGTGACTCAGGGTAGTCACGGCTAAAGCCGTATTCGAAACCGACGGCGGCGGCTTCAGAAAGCATAGAGTCAAAGACGTCTATCTTTGCTTGCGTAGGGCTAATAGATCGCAGCGGCATATATTCTTTGCCGTTCTCGTAATCATGAAGTACCGCGTGTCTATGGCTAAAGGTGCCACGTCGCGCATCCTGCCCGACAAGCCGTACGGGCATTCCCTCATCAACGATACTAGCAAAGGCGAGTGCTTCGGCCATCCCCCAATCAATTGGATGTTCGCCTTTACCCATTTTTTGTCGCTGTTCGAACACACGGCCAACTTTCGGATGGATCGTAAAGCCAGCAGGCATCACGGCGATTTTTTCAGCGTACTGCTCAAGTTTTTCTCGAGCTACCGTAGTAGGGACTTCTAAGGAGTCCTCATAGAACCCACCAGAATACGACTTCCAATAGTCAGCCGGCTGTGTCCAGGTGGGTGCGACCGTCATCTCACGGCCTTTCTTCAGGCCATCTTCGAGGATAGCGATAGCTCCTTGCTCGAGTTGAAGTATGTCCTCTTCAGCAATACCGACTTCTTCGGCATACGTTTCAAAAAGCAATGGTCTGTCTTTGATGTCTTTATAAAGAACGGGAGAGGTGATGGTAGGATCGTCTTGTTCTTGGTGTCCGTACCGTCGGTAGCCGATTAGGTCAATCACGACATCGCTGGAAAAAGAGTTGCGATAGTCTTGTGCGAGTCGTCCGACTCGAACGACATCATCCGGACTTTCTCCGTTTACGTGAAAAATCGGACAATCGAGCCTCTTCGCAATATCTGAAGAGAATCGTGTTGACTGAAAAGCCTCGGGTTCGGTGGTGAATCCGATTAAGTTGTTGATGATGACGTGTATCGTCCCACCAATTTCAAAGCCTTTAAGATTTGCGAAGTTAAGTGCTTCGGCCGCAATTCCTTGACCAGCAAACGCAGCGTCTCCGTGCATTAGAATACCAAGGACTTTTTTGCTGTCGGTGTCCATGAGGCGTTCTTTTCGAGCGCGAACTCGACCCATCAGCACTGGGCTGATTGCTTCAAGGTGACTGGGGTTCGACGCAAGTTCAACGTAGAGCTCTTGACCACTTTCGGTCGTATATATCCCGTTTGAACCTTTATGATATTTTACGTCGTCGCTACCGAGCGCGCTTTTAGGATCGATGTCTTCGAAACCGGCGATAATTGTTTCGGCGAGTGTGTTGGTGATGTGGTGCATCACATTGAGTCGTCCGCGGTGCGCCATTGCAAGCATCACCACTTCGGCTCCTTGCTTCGCCGCTTGGTCGAGTACGCTATCGAGGAGAGGAATTAGTACCGCGAGACCATCGAGTGAGAAACGCTTAGACCCGACGTAGCGTGTGTGTAGAAACTTTTCAAAAGTCTCTGATTCAAGAATTCGTTTAAGAATATGGCGTTTATTGAGTTGAGGCGCTTCTTGCTCTAATCGTTCCGCGAGCCAATTGCAGCGTTCCGGATACGGCATGTGCATGAATTCTGCGCCGATTTTGGAACAGTAGATTTTCTTCCACTTCTCGGCTTCTTCTCCTTCGAGTGCGTCGAGTTCGCTATGCGGAAACTCTGGTAGGCGACCAAAGGCATCCAGATCGGCTTTTAGATAGCCCCAGCGTCGGAAAGTATCAGCTACGTAGTCTCTCGCCATTGAATCGTTGCTCGTGAAAAAATCGCTCAAGCAGTCTGTCGTCTTTACTCAGTCGTCTATACTAGGCTGTTCGCTTAACTCTATTCGAGCTGCGATGGCTGATATTTCTGCGAGTTTTGGCAACCAAGGCCTAAGAACTTGCAAGAGATACGGCTGCGGTAAGGAAAATCGGCTAACAATCGAATACTACTGGGAAAGTTTGCCGTTTGTGAAGATGAAATGCTTTGGCAGTTACCGCTGCCCTCACCACGTCCACCAAGCGCTCGGGGGTTTGTATCATAGTGAATTCGGGCAGCAAAGTGAGGTTCCTGTCTTGGAACGAAGGCCTCTTATTTTACCATTGATTTACTGCGTTTTGTGGCGCTGCTGCTGTCGGAGTTTCATGTAAAGAAGTAGAAGAGATGAAAGAGGGGCCGCGGTTGTCTATTGAGAACCACGGTAAAACCCCTCTTTCGAGTGAGAAGACTCAAGTCTTAGGCACCATCCTGTTCGCTTGCAACGCCAGTACTCGGAGATGAGCAGAGCACTTCGTTCTGAAGACATTCCTCAACGACAGTATCGACGATGTCTCGAGCAAAGAGCACTCCGATAACTTCGCTAGACTCAGCGTTCACCACCGGTAGTTGGTGATGTCTGGAGTTGTTGACCCTGTCGCTGACCGCCAAAAGGTTGTCGGTAGGCGAGCAAGTCGTGGGACTAGGTGTCATCAGATCCTCTGCCGTGACCGACGCCAGCTCAAGCTCTAAATCGGTGCGGAAGAATTTACAGATTACGTCCCATTCGGTCACGATTCCTGTCAATCCTTTGCCCCGGCTCTGGATGAGCACAACTCGTTTCCCGCTTGCGTTTAGCTTATCCACGAGTTTGCTGAAGGAACAGTTTTTGATTGCGACAAGATTATCGTCGAGCTTGGTGTAATCGAGGTCAGCAACCGTTTCTTCCGCTAGTTGTTTCGCCAAATAGGGGCGAGCGATTAGCAGAGATTGTCTCACTAAATATACGCCAATCGGCTTTCCGTCGCTGTTGATCACTGGAAGATGGCGGTAGCCTACAACATGCGCACTCATGTTGCGCAGAAGGTCGCTTACCGTACTTCCTTCATCGAGGGTCGTACACTTTGCACTCTTTGTGGAGTGGGGAAAAGCTAGCTCATCTAGCTGTATTGAAAGGAGAAGCATCGTCAAGTCGCGGTAAGTGAGAAGCCCGGAGAACTTTCCTTCCTTGTCTACGAACAAAACAATGCCGGTGACCTCGCTATGACCGGCTTCCATCGCCGTGAAGACGTCGCGGAAGCTAGCGTTCTCATCCAAGATGATCGATGCCGCAGGTGAGTAAGCCACTGTGCCACGTAGCGAGCCCAAATCATGGGGTTGCTCGAAGTCATTTTCTCGGTTTGCACCACTACTTCGTTCGGTTCCTTGTTCTGCCATTTGAATGTCCTTATTTCCTAAAGAAAAACCAAAAAATAGAGATAACAACCGCGCCACCTCTGAGACAGATTAGACCGTCTCAAACGTGACACGCGTTTCTACGCGGACGGAAAGGAAAAGAACAGCTAATCCCTACCGAACTACTAGGAATTAGGGCAAAGATATAGTAGGTCGTGAGGCGGTAAAAAGCAATTCTCTAGCTTCTTGCGCTGTCTTACGCAGGTGGGAATTTCTTTTTCAGATGACTATAAATCTGGAGTCCGACTAGGGCTCAGTCGGTAGACCTTCTCGCTTCCAGGCAGGGAAACCACCTCGGTAGTAGTAGGTCTTGGTGTAGCCCCAGCCCACGGCTAGTTTGACTGCGATCGCACTTCTTCCGCATTCAATTCCGTCACAGTAGAAAACCACTTCTTTATCTTTTTTCGCGAGAGCGGATAAGGAAGTGGCGTTGAGACCTGCTTGGAGATCGAGATTTACCGCTGATGTGATTCTACCTTTTGCGAATTGAGAGGGGCCACGAACGTCAACAAAAAGCGCGCCTGATAGTTGTAGCTCCGCGTACTGTAAGAGGGGTTTCGGCAGTGGCGGCGCTTGTGCAGAGAACTAGCGTCAGGAGAACTAAGAGAGACTTGAGGTGATTCATATGAAGCTCCATTGAGTGATTCGAGCCTATAGATATACTTATTGTAGCTGGCGCTCGGCAATTAGTTTGACCTGAAGTCATCTGACTTCGGTTGTATCGGCATCAGCCCCTTTTTCTTGAAAAGTAGCCTGCAAAAAAGGGTTGAGACAGTAAGGACTTAGACGAGTTCAAAAAAGGCACAACAATTCCCGACCAAAAGCTTGCCTTAACTTCGGAATTCATGTATACACAGGGCCTTCCAATTTTTGGAAGTGTGTAGCTAAGAGGGGCTGCGCAGTCTTCGCGGAAGGATCTCGGG
>QIGM01000309.1 GCA_003230795.1 bacterium | reverse complement strand
TGCCTGTAGGATTTAGGGTGCCGCTAGAATAGAGCCCCTCGCCGAGACGAGGCATAAGGCTCTCCCGTGCAATCTTCTTGAGCTGCTTACTTCCAGGCTGAGCGATATACTCGCTCCGTTCGAGCTCATACAGCTCAAACCTCAACGCGGTAGTTCCCAGGTCTATAATCGCCAATCTCACGGCAATCCCTCTCTCCGATGACACTATCGATTTTGCCTTATTTAGTCATTTGGGCTAGAACATCGCACTGTTATTCTGGGTGGCGTGTATACAAAAGCCTCCTGAGTAAAACCGATAACATCGGTCAATTAAACAGTTTTTTACGAAATTTCCAGCCGGAGCTACTCCGCTGAAGGGCACGAAAACAATGCGAGAAATCATTAAACTACTTTCGTCAGCGAAGACAGGTCATTTCTATACGACCACTAAAAATAGGCGAAAGAAGCCGGAGAAGCTTGAAGTAAAGAAGTATGATCCCGTAGCGCGAAAGCACGTGATCTACAAAGAGGCTAAGATTTAGGCTTAAAAGGGTAACGTCCCCTTTTAAGGCACTTCAAGGAAATCAGGAATGTATTCAACGAGCGACTTTAGAAATGGCTTAAAGATCCTGCTCGACGGAGTACCTTACGAGATTGTCTATTTTCAGCATGTGAAGCCGGGTAAAGGCGGTGCCTTTGTGCGGACAAAGCTGAAGAACCTGATGAGCAAGTCAATTCTGGAGAAGACGTTTCGCTCCAGCGAGAAAGTAGGTGTTCCTGACGTATCTGATGTGAATATGCAGTTCCTCTACGCGGATGAAACCTATCACTTTATGAATACCGAGAACTACGATCAGATTTCGGTGCCGACTGATGTGGTCGGGGATAACTCTCTCTTTCTCAAAGAGAATACGGTTGTTAGGATTCTTCTTTTTAATTCAGAAGTTATAACTATTGAGTTACCCTCTTTTGTTGAACTCGAGGTGACCGAGTGCGAGCCTGGTGTAAAAGGAGATACTGTCTCCGGAGCATTTAAGCCTGCTACACTCGAAACCGGCGCCACTGTTCAGGTGCCCTTGTTCATCAACCAAGGGGATGTTCTTAAAATTGATACTCGCTCATCAACGTACGTTGAGCGTGCTTAGTAAAAAGTCTTAGGAGAGATTTGCGTGGCTTCGAACTTCACTCTCAAAGAAATTCGTAATCTACTTGAAATGCTCGAGAGCCATGAGGTGACCGAGTTTCGATTGGTTCGTTCTGATGAGCGGCTTTGGTTGCGGCGCGGAGATCGCCAAGTAAGTAATCCGCAAAGCGTGCAACATATTGTAACGCAGCAAGCCGCTCCCTTACCTGTCCAGCAAGTGCAAGCGAGCGCGCCCCCAGTTGCAGCTTCGCAGACTGCTGCTCCGCAAGTGGTCGTGGAAGCAAACGGGGCCGCTGAATCTGCTCCTTTGCAGGTCGCCCCAGCGGCCCCGACTAAGGCTCTTGATGATATTGCTTCACCTATGGTTGGAACGTTCTATCGTCGTCCCGCCGTTGACGCTGAACCCTACGTAGAGGTTGGCGATAGGGTGAAGAAAGGCGACGTGCTCTGCATTATTGAAGCCATGAAGCTAATGAACGAGATCGAATGTGATATGACAGGTCGTATTGCAGATGTATGTCTCGAGGATGGTCAAATGGTTGAGTACGGAGAGGTGCTCTTTCGGATTGAAAAGAGCTAGAGGCTGTTTCCTCAATGGGTCACCCACCGTTTAAAAAAGTTCTAATTGCGAATCGAGGTGAAATTGCACTTCGACTTATCCGCGCCTGTCATGAGCTCGGTATTCGAACCGTTGCTGTTCATTCAACTGCGGATGCTGAATCGCTTCACGTAAAACTCGCAAACGAGTGTGTGTGTATTGGTCCTCCGTCTCCAACGGAGTCGTACCTAAATATTGCCGCCGTGATCTCTGCAGCGGTAGCAACCGGAAGTGAAGCGATTCACCCTGGTTATGGTTTCCTAAGCGAGAACGCGGCGTTTGCTGAGATATGCGGGCAGTGCGGTATTACTTTTATCGGGCCAAGCGTAAAGAACATGCGCTTGATGGCTGATAAGGCGCAAGCTCGTCGTACTGCTATTGCGAGTGGTGTACCAGTCGTGCCTGGAAGTGAGGATGCCGGAATTGATGCAAAAGTGGCCTTGAAAGAGGCTGAGGCAATGGGCTTCCCTGTTCTCATTAAAGCGGTATCCGGCGGTGGCGGTCGGGGGATGAAGATCGTTGAAAAGGCTGAAGACTTCGAGCGACTCTTCAACCAAGCGAGTCGAGAAGTTGAAGCCGCGTTTAATGACCCATCGCTCTACGTTGAAAAATTCATTGGGCAAGCCCGTCACGTCGAAGTTCAGGTCATTGGCGATAAGGCTGGAAACGTTATCCACCTCGGAGAGCGCGATTGTTCTATTCAGCGTCGATATCAAAAGCTAATTGAAGAATCTCCGGCTCCACTGATGGATGACGAAACCCGTGCGAAAATGCATGAGTCTGCAGTCCAGCTATCGAAGGCGATCGGGTACGGAAGTTGTGGGACGATCGAGTTTCTTTACGATCCAATCTCGAAAGATTTTTTCTTCATTGAAATGAACACTCGTTTGCAGGTTGAACATCCTGTCACAGAGATGGTGACCTTCACTGATATTGTGAAGGAACAAATCTGGGTCGCTTCTGGGCGAGAAATTTCTTATGAGCAAGACCTGGTTCGGCATCGTGGTCATGCGATAGAAGCGCGAATCAATGCCGAAGATCCAATTACGTTCACTCCCTCACCCGGTGAGATCGAAGGCTATCACCCTCCGGGTGGACTCGGCGTGCGTGTGGACTCCGGAGTTTACGATAGATACATCATTCCACCGTTCTATGACTCACTAGTAGCGAAAATTATTGTACTAGCGGAGACCCGCGAGGAAGCGATTCGGAAGATGTTGGTTGCACTCGATGAATGCATCATTGGTGGAATCAAAACCAACTTAGATTTACATCGAATGGTGCTTAATCACGAGGCCTTCCGTTCTGGAAACATTCATACGAAATTACTCGATACCATTCTCGAGGAGAGGGCGGCTAAGGAATCTTCTGTTGAGCGTGCGGCATGAACACCTTGATTTCTTTGCAGCTTAAAATCCGTCTTCTCCCTATCGTCTTTTCTCTCGGGTTCTTTTCCCCTGGGCTCTTTTTCCCAGGCACTGCTTTTTCGGAAGCGCCGAAATTATTAGTTGTTAATCCAGTTTATAATTTCGGTGAGGTCGGACAAGGCGCGATAGTCGAACATAATTTCCGTCTTGCAAACAAAGGCGACGCTGCGCTTAAGATTCGCAAAATCCATCCCTCCTGTGGCTGTACTGCTGTCGTGCTCGATTCCGATGAAATAGCCGCCGGCTCAGAGACGGTGGTGAAGGCGGCATTTAATACGGCGGGATTCCAAGGATATAAAGTTAAGACTGTTCGTATTTACACAAACGACCCAGAACAGACTTCGGCAGTGCTCACGATTCAAGGCACCGTGCGTCCCGATGTGGAAATCGATCCTCCCCGTCTTCACTTCGGCAATATTACTCGCGGACAAGCTCAGAAACTTTCTGTGAATGTTCTCCTCGATCCAGCTTCGGCCTTAGAAATAACAGAACTGGTATCTCGTTCCGATGAAGTCACAATTGAATCCGAAGACGTTACTGAGAACGGTAGAAGTGGGAAGAGAGTTACCGTGACGATTCTTCCGAAGGCGAAGCTTGGCTCGTATAGAAATCGAATCGAAGTCAAGACGACGAGTAAGAAGAATCCAGTCGTTAACATTCCAATTTTTGCCTACGTCGAAGGTGACGTTCAGCTAGAGCCTAACTCCATTAGCTTTGGTCTACTAGAGGGTCCTCTGAAAGAGGCGGTAGAGGCTACCACTAAGCTGAAGTTTGCCAAGGGCGGTGGCAGCAAAATAGTCTCAATCAGGAGCAATAACCCTAGTGTGAAGGTGGAGCATTCTCCGCTGGATGAGGCTGGCTCCCATATGGTAAGAGTGAGAATTAAGAAAAACTCCAGCGGGGTAATTCGAGCTCGAGTCACCATTACGACAAACCATAGTGATCCAGAACAAAGCAAAGTTTCTCTACCCGTTTACGCGATTATCAGTCG
>QIGM01000048.1 GCA_003230795.1 bacterium | reverse complement strand
GGTTCCGGCATAGACAACATGTTCTTATTTTGCCTAGGCGAAAAAACTAACGCACTAGCAAATATAAAGGACGAGAGTCACCGGGTCGATTGCCCAGCGTGTATAGTTCACGACGCAAAGAACGGTATCGTGATTCACAGCTAGATAACTACTACCGAGCCGAAGAAATTACCTTCGGCTCGGTCTTTCCTTTCTCTTAGAACGTTTTTTGTAGGCGATAGAAACGATCTCTACTCCCTATATCATAAACATGACCTCCTTTTGATATTCGAGAAGGCATTAAGTCACTGTAATTACTGCCGAACACTGCCAATACTCGGTTGGGGAGCAGTTTGGTATTGACTAATTAACATTAATACTGCATACTTAATTAATGGCTCGCGCAGGACGCCCACTCTATGGTACCGAGAAACGCAAACGTGTTTCCTTCACACTCGCCCCACCAAGCGATAGCTGGCTTCTTGCTCGCTCCAGCCAACTTGGAATAAGTAAAAGTGAACTCGTGGATAAACTCATTCTTGCTGCACAAACCGAGACTCTTCTGCCTTCAACGCCACCCGATGCTCTGACATCTCTCGCGCTACCTCTCTTGTACGGCAAGCTAGATCGTGTCTGTCGTAAGTATCACGTTAAATCACTTTCTCTTTTTGGCTCGCAGCTTAAACAAGATAACTCATCAGATAGTGACGTCGATCTCCTCGTCCAATTCGAAGAAGAGAACTCTCCAAGCCTTTTTGAAATAAGCGCACTCACGCTAGAGCTAGAGCATATTTTTCAAGGAAAATCAGTAGATCTACGAACGGCACCAGAGCTTAGTAAGTACTTCAGAGACGAAGTCGAACAACAAGCTGTGTGCATCTATGGACAATAGTCCAGACGTCATCCGTGTTCGTCATATGCTTGAAGCAATCGAGGAAGCACTTGGTTTCGCTAAAGGTAAACAAGCAAGTGACCTTGCGGACAATCGCATGCTTGCACTCGCGCTAACAAAAGAGATTGAGCTAATCGGAGAGGCCGCAAGCAAGCTCACACTGCAATACAAACAAAAGCACAGCGAAATTCCATGGCAACAGATCGTTGCCACTCGAAATAGGCTTATCCACGGCTACTACAGTATCGACTACGGAATTGTCTGGACCACGGTCGAGCGTGAGCTTCCAAAGCTAGAAACCGCACTAAAAACGCTTCTCGAAGACGGTTCTTAAGTTCTCTCGACGAGTCTCCATGCATCTTCCTCCCAGAGAAGGATTCATTCCTTCATCTAGAGGAAACTTCATTCCACGCTAAATCCTAGACTCTCAACAGTCCTAACCTAGCTAGTAAAGAATATATAGCTCAAAGCCAAGCCTTCAGTTACGTCGGAGGCAGCTATTCGAAAAGCCGTCGAAGCACACTTCGAGAGTTCGGAAAAGTACTTCGCTGAAAGTGCATAAGGAGAGGGTGAGCAGGACAAAGAACCTTCAAAGAATGATTGAAAAACAGGGCATCTGCTTGCTGTCAGAAGCGATGGGATATCGTCCTGACTGTGCAGTACCGATACCCCATCTTATCAACCATGCCGATAGCTCTACGAAAAGTCATTTTGGCTTGAGCAATGTTTTGACACCAACAACTATGTGGACGTGCTTTCGCCACGCTTCACAAAGTTATCTAGACCCGCTATCTCTTTCTCAAGATCTCTTTCTCAAGGCGTGCCACTTCGTCCCACTTGGGGGTATTCTCAATGGACGCTTTGAGAAGCTCATAGTGGAAGATTGCACGGATGAGAAGGAATGCAGTTCCTAATTTGCCGTCCTTCATCGCTTGCTTGAGCAAGTCAAATGCTTGCTCGCCGGTCATGTCACTTCCCGCTTCTTGCTTGAAATCGAAAAGGATTGACTCCATTAAGCTTTCTATGTCGTCGAAGCCAATGAGCAGCAATAAAGGCACTGGCTGCAGACCACTCGGCAAGACGCCGTCAAACATCAGGTTGAGTTGCTCCTCGTCAATACTGGGATACAAAGTGTGATCTAGAAATATCTCTTCACATAACTCATCGATGCGGGCTTGCTTCTCTTCATTTGTCTTATACATCAAAAACTCCTTTCAAGAATTGACAACGGAAACTGAGTACTAGGTCCGAAGCGAACCCACTACTCAGTAACCGCTGCTGTCTTAAAAGGAGTGATGCGTGATAGCCACGAAGCCACTACGCCGACCCCAGGTGGAAAACCGATGCCGCTAGAGGCGGCAAAAACTCTTGTCCAGTCTCACCCAGATGAAGTTGAGAAGTAGCGAAGTGCTGAGAAGTAGCGAAGTGCTAATACCTAGCACAGCTTGCGGTTATTTGGCAATTTTCTAACTTTATAAACTAACCAGAAAAGCCGTATGACGGGAGACTGTCACGTACGGTTTTGTGAGGGACTCAGGGGGAAGTTCCCTGGGTCTACTCGACAGTGCTTTGCTTTAGTTGACGATGGTAAATAAAGCTCCCGAGGATAAATCCTCTCCAGAGGCTCGGCGTTTGCTAGGTTGCGACTAGGTGGAAGAGAGTAGTTTTCGGTAGGCTTGTTCTAAGCCGCGGAGGAAGATTTTGAAGGAGAAGGATTCACTGTCTTTTTTGGCATTTTTTGAGAGGGTGCTTAGGGTGTTGGGGGAGTCGATTAGTTGCTTTAGTGCTTGGGTGAGTGCGGTTGAATCGCCTGGGGGGAAGAGGAGGCCGTTTCGTTCGTGTTGGACTACTTCGGGGATGCCGCCGACGTTGGTGGCTATGACTGGGGTTCCTAGGATGAAGGCTTCTACTGCGCTTCTTGGTAGGGCGTCTGAGTTTGATGGGACGACAAGTACGTCGGCAGCTTTGATCTCCGGTAGAGCGTTCTCTAGTGCTCCTGTGAAACTCACTTTATCTTGTAGTTGGTACTTTTCGCTGAGTGTTTCTAGCGTTGAGGCAAGGCTTCCTGAGCCGATGATGGTGGCGTGAAAGTTTTCGTTTAGATTACGTAGTGCTTCGATGAGGGTTGCGCAGCCTTTTTCTTCCTCTAGTCTGCCTGCGTAGCAAATTTGGAATTTATTGGATTTTTTGACGGAGGATTTTTTAACGGAGCGTTCATTTGCGCGGGTACGAATGCGTTCTGGTGAAATTCCGTTTCTCAGAGCGATGACGTCTTCGCTGCGGTGAGATAGGTGGAGCCGACGAATTACGCCTTCGCGGGCAGCTTCGGATACGCAGATTACCAGATCCGCTGTTTTTACAGCGAACCTCAGCAAGAACGGTAGGAATCGACCTCGCATAAGGATGATTCCGCGTTCGTGGAAAATCAAAGGTGCGGTTGTTCTACGTAAAGAACAAAGAAGAGCGCAGAATAGTTGCGAGCGGGCGAGGTGGGCGTGAACAATGGCCGGTTTTAATACGTTGAGGAAAGTGTTGAGTTCTACAAGCGGGAAAAGTGCGAGTCTGTTGGTTGAAATTGATTTGTAGACGCTAGCGCTTTCAACATGCTTGTCCTCAGAGGAGCTTCTTAGCACGAAGAGATGATGCTCAAACTCGGAGTCATTTGCTTCGAGTAGATCTCGCAAGCCCTCCTGCGCTCCCCCTTGCTCCATGTGATCTATCACGTGCAGAACGATTGGGCGCTTAGGAGCCATTGGAGGTATGCTCCTTGAAGAGCGCACGATACTCTTCGGCTACTTCGTTCCAGCTGTAGTTTTTTGCGATTTCAAGCGATCCGTTACTTAAGGCATCGCGCTTTTCCTCAGACTGGAGCAGTTTTTCTAGAAGAGATTCTAGTGCTGCGGTATCGGCGATTGGGAAGGTGAAACCGTTCTTTCCAACTTCTAGAAGAAGTTCAGTTCCTGGAGTGGGGGTAAGTAGGAGAGGAAGTCCGGTAGCAAGAGCTTCTAAGGTTGCTACGCTCATGCCTTCGTTTTCAGACGGTAGGACAAATATATCCGAACGCGCGTATTCCGCCGGCATGTCTTTGCGACTGACTACTCCGCGGAACTCTACGTCGTTTGCGATTGAGAGAGTGGATGCGAGCTCACGGTAACGTTCTTCTGAGTCACCGGTGCCTACGAGGCTGAGTGCGAAGGGGATTCCTTTTTGCTTTAGTCCGCCGCAGGCGCGTAGGAGCGTTTCCTGCCCTTTTCTTTCAATTAGGCGACCAACGCATACAAT
>QIGM01000144.1 GCA_003230795.1 bacterium | reverse complement strand
CGATTAGTATTTGTCGACTCGTACTAGCATGGACTTACAACGTTTAATGGCTCGTTCTTGCAGAATTCTCTTACCCACCTGAACGCTTACAATGGAGTTTAAGAATTGTTCTTTTTACCCAAGCAGTCGCTTGATTCTAGCTATTACAACCGCTGGTGAGGACCCCTTACTTACGAAATCGTTTGCGCCGGCCTCAATAAGGCGAATTTCGTTGTCCTCAGTATCCGAGCCAGTGAGCATCAATATGGGGATCTCTTTTGTGTCAGGCAATTCGCGAAATTTCTTAACAAAGCCTTCTCCATCAAGGCGCGGCATCATCAGATCACTGACCACAATGTTTGGAAAACATTCTTCGAGCTTTTCAAGTGCATCGATGCCGTCTTTCGCTTCAGTAACATCGAAACCTGCTTTTCCCAATGCTCGAGACATTACAGCACGAATGCCGATATCATCATCAACGAGCAATAATTTGTTTGCTGGTTTCAATAGTGTTTCTGTTATCTTGTAAGAAGCCGCAAGGTCAGCGATGGACCCGCCTTTTGTCGCAGCTTCTTCAGCCGCTTCAATTGCAGCCTCAAAGTCGAACTCTTCAACTGCCTCATCAGCGCCCTCGATAAATGAATTCGCTAAATCCTCTACAGTGTCAATCTCTAGAATCGTCGCCTTTTTAGCGGGCTCTTCCTCAATAACTGGCGCACTCTCTTCAAGACTCAAGCCCGTGTTATCTGTCTCGTTTGAGGCTGCGGGAGCTTTCGCAGCAGGGCTACGCCTTGAGGCTTTCCCCAGAACTCTCTGGATCTCCTCTATTGTAGTGAGGCCTTTCGAAACCAAGCTCAACCCTGATTCATACATCGAACGAGTGCCTTTGGCATACGCAGCTTCTTCTATTTCTGTTTCGGATGCTTCGTTTCGAATGAGTTCTCTAATTTCGTGGTCGACAACGATCAGTGAGTATACTCCTTTCCGCCCCAAGTAACCGCTAAGGCTGCATTCTTCACAACCTTTCGCCTCGAATAGAGTCTCAGGACTTAACCCCTCTTCCTTCGCCAACTCCTCTGCTTTTTCCTTTTGCAGTGGTTCTTTACAGGACTCACATAGCGTTCTGACTAAGCGCTGACTCATTACGGCCCCAAGCGATGGAGCGATAACGAAAGGTTCAAGCCCGAGATCAACTAATCGAACAACAGCCGCCGCTGCACTATTCGTATGCAGAGTAGAAAGAACAAGGTGCCCCGTCTGGGCTGCCTGAAAAGCAACCTGCGCTGTCTCTAAATCACGAATTTCACCTACTAGAATAATATCTGGATCTTGTCGTAACACTGAACGCAGACCGCTTGCGAAAGTCATCCCGACTTTCGTATCGACTTGGATTTGCGTAATGCCTTCGATCCGATACTCGACCGGATCTTCAACGGTAATAATATTCGTAGAGCCTTGCTTTACATGATACAGCGCGGAGTAAAGCGATGTAGACTTACCAGACCCTGTCGGACCGGTTACGATAACCATTCGATCACGCAGAGTAAGAACCTCTTCAAATCGCGCTTGAGTTTCTGCGTCGAGACCTAACTTCGCTAATTGCAGATTATCCGCATTCGCTCTAAGGATTCGTAATACCAAGGACTCACCATGTGCAGAAGGCACTGAGGAGGCTCTAATATCGGCTGTTTCCGTAGCTCCAGCCCGTATGCGGAATCGGCCATCTTGAGGTCGACGCCGCTCTGTGATGTTCATCCCACTTAGAAGCTTAATACGTGTGAGAGTATAAGGTTGAAGCCGCTTTGGTATTGTTAAATGCGGTGACATCACACCATCTACTCTAAACCGCACTTCCAAACTTCCGGTCGTGGGTTCGAGGTGGATATCGCTAGCGTTCTGCGCAAGACCATCAGCGAGCAGCTTATTTACTAAGCGCACAACCGGCGCGGACTCCGAACCTGCCTTCATTGATTCGCTTGAACCTTCTTCCGTTGCTGTAACTTGCAATTCTAGCGCAGAGAAGGGAGTTGATGGACTTGCGATGGAAAGAGAGTCGACCGCATCAACAAGGTTCTGATTCGACGCCGCCTTTGTAATAAACGTCAGGACTTCCCGCTCGGAGGCTAAGGCAACGATTATTCGTTTCTCAAGCACGAACTCCAGTGCTTGCATCGCTTGAATATCGAGTGGATCACAAAAGACAACTACGGCTTGCTCCCCACGATCTTCTAGGGGAAAGCATCGGTGAAGATAGAGAAAGTTGGTCTCTACTTTATGGAGAAGATCGGAGTAGCTAGATCCAACAAGCGCTTCTGGCCCAAGCTGTTTGAGGGTGGAAAGTCCGAGATCCTTGGCGAGCAAATCTATGACATGGCTTTCGTCAATAAACTCTTGCTTCGCAAGCGAACTCAGTAGTTTGGTATTACCGGCAAGCTTACGAGCCTGCTCAATCTGTTCGGCATCGACGAGCTTTAGTCGCTTAAGCGTAGCCTCTAAGCCTGCAGACGAAATCAACTCAGGCTTCGGCGTCGATGAGCTTATCTGATTCACTATTCCACCCTTACGTGATTTGATTCATCTCGATAAGATGAAGAGCTCCGCTCTGGTGAAAACTCAATTACAAAACGTTTCGTCGCTCCGACGCTCTCTTCCATTCGCAGCTCCGCTTTATGGGCCTCTACGATTTGTTTCGCTATGTAGAGTCCATGTCCTGAGCCAGTGACGCCACGAGAATTACTCCCTCTTGTCCTATTTTCGAAGATTCGCTCTCGTTCCTCAGGAGCAATAGGACAACCACTGTCTACGACTTCCAGTAAACATCTATCACGGGCCGATAGCTTTGTGCACACAACTACTTCGCTGCCCGGGTCGGAATATTTCAAAGCGTTATCAAGCAAATTAAACAAAGCCGCAGGGAAGAGTGCCGGATCGATTGCTAAGGGAGTAACAGCTGAAGCTAGTTCAAGCCGAAGCTTTACTTTTGCATGGTCAAAAAGCGGCTTCACCTCCTCAACTACCTCGCTCACGAGCTCGTTAATATCAAGCAGAAGGGTTGAAACAGATAGTTTTCCGTTTTTTTCTTTATCAGCAAGCAACACGGCATTCACATCGCCCAACATACGCAACAGAGATCTTTTCATTCCCGCAAGGGCTTTACTAGCCTTACTTCCACTACTCTCTTCGGCTACGCGTAGGAATTCGCGATTGATTAAGATGTCTCGCTTAATATCATGCGCAAAGAGAGGAAGCAGGTTTTCATCAACTCTGCGCTTCTCAGCAAGTAAGGTACTGACTACAGAAGAAAGTAGTTCGGGTAAGGTTACAATCAGCTGAATTTCAAGTTCATCGAGCTTAGGAAACTCTTCAAACAGAAGCCCGAGATAGCCTTCGAACAGATACTCCTCATCTCGACTCACTACCTGCCGGGAGGAGAAAGGTAAAAAGAGGCTATATTCCTGAGGAAGCATCAAGCTCTTCTGTTCCTCCTGACTACGCATTTCCACTCGCGGAAAAGGCCAGCTAAAAGCACTGTAAGAAACGGATGCGAGCTTCTGTCCTAACTCTTGCAGCAATAGCTTATGCATTCCGCTCTCGCGTATCGCAGCCGCAATTTTCTCCTGCTCCTCGAGGGTGTAGTGCACCTCTGCGCCGACCGTGCATGAGAGCTTGTTACTTACTGAGCCGCCTACGTAATCAAGGGAGCAAACAGCCTTAGGCGCTGAAAAAAGACCCGAAATTGCGCTCGAGGCCTGCCTAAGTGCGAGTTCCAGATCCTGCTCGCTAAGTGCCTCTTCGAGGGCACTTCTAAGCAACTTGGGCAGAGTTTGCGGTAGGCGAATCATAAAGGCTCAAAATTGAGAAACCGAAAAACCATAAGCGCTTGAAATGACTCACTATTGCGAGACAATCCAACAAGGCGCAGGTAGAGTTAATTTAGATAGCTAAACCACCAACTTAGGAGCAACATTTTATGGGACTGTTCTTGAGTAGATTCTTCGGCTATTAGCAGCGTTCTGAGGTTAGCTGCCAAATATTTCCGCACTCGAAATCGCCCCTTCCCGCAAGATTTTCAACACCTCTCCTCTTACATCGAGAATAGTTGAAGGCTGAGAGTGCGATTCGAAATTAGTCGAGGGGTCGAGAATGCTAAGCGATGAGAAATATTTGCAAACGTGTTCGCTTTTGC